>JASLLL010000011.1 GCA_030747075.1 Gemmatimonadota bacterium | reverse complement strand
CTCCCCGCGCGCCAAGCACGCACGACCACCCCACGCTGGGCATCCCCGCGGCGATCGGTTAGCCTCCCCGCACGCCGGGCGCCGGTCCCCCCGGCCACCGGAGGCCCCATGACCCGCCCCGATTTCGAAGACGCGCTCTCGAAACACCGCCGGGAGATCCAGTCGCTCGACGGGGAGATCCTCCGCCTCATTGCGAAGCGCGGAGAGATCGCCCACGAGATCGGGATGCTCAAACGCGACGCCCGCATTCCGCTCCGGAACTACGAAGTCGAGTCTCGTGTCGTCACCCGTCTTCGGGACCGCGCCCGCGAGTTGGGGCTCGACGGGTCCGTCGGCGAGGAACTCGCCGTCTTCCTCATTCGCCGGGCGGTGGAAACCCAGTCCCCGCTGGTGGACAGCCTCCACGACGGCGACCGGCGGCGTGTGCTCGTCGTCGGCGGGTGCGGCGGCATGGGCCGCTGGGTCTCGCGCTTCCTCCATGTGCAGGGGCATACCGTTCGCGTCCACGACCCCGCCGATGCCGAAGGCGGGTTCCCGCGCGTCTCCACGCTGGCCGAAGGCGCCGCCTGGGCCGAACTCACGCTCCTCGCCGTCCCGATCGGCGCGACGGCCGCCGCGCTCCACGAGATCGCCTCCCACAATCCCCCCGGAGTGGTCGCGGAGATGTGCAGCGTGAAGTCACACCTTGTCGACGATCTCTCCGCGCTCCGGGAACGCGGCGTCCGCGTGGTTTCATTCCATCCCATGTTCGGTCCGGGAGCGCGTGTCCTCAGCGGCAAGCAGGTGCTCATCTGCCGCGCCGGCCACGCACGGGACGAAGCGATCGTGGAGGAACTCTTCACCGCGACAAGTGCGCAGGTGGTCCCCGTCGACCTCGCGGAACACGACCGCCACATGGCCGCGGTTCTCGGCATGGCGCACCTCCTCAATGTCGGTTTCGCCCGCGCGCTCGACCTCTTCGGGTTGTCGTTCGCGGAACTCGCCGCCGTGAGCGGCGTGACATTCCGTAGACAGGCGGGAACCACGCGCGAGGTCGCCTCCGAGAACCCGCGCCTCTACTACGAGATCCAGGAGCGCAACCCGCACACGAAAGAGGTTCTGCGGACGCTGATCGACGCGTTCGAGGAGATTCGCCGCTCCGTGGACGAAGGCGACGCCGCACGCTTCGAGGCGATCATGGACGCCGGGCGGTGCTTCTTCGAATCGGAAGGCTCCCCGCCCGCCGAGGCCGCGCCATGATCGAGGGACCGCCGCGCCGCGGCATCGATCTGGTGTGGAACGCGCTCCCGCCGAACGCCCCGCACAACCTCCTGGTCGGCGCTCCCTGCTTCGATCCGCCGGGCGAACTGCGCGACGCCCTCGCCCGGGCCGCGCGGGTCCGGAACTGGGATTACTCGAGCAGCCAGGGGTCGGCCGCGCTCCGCGACGCCATCGTCCGTCTGCGCGCGCGGCGCGGGGAAGAGTGGTCGCCCGGGCAGGTGTTCGTGACGCAAGGTTCGAAGCTGGCCGTGCTGGCCGTGCTCGGCACCCTCCTCCGGCCCGGCGACGAAGTCGTGGTCCCGACGCCGGGATACGGACCCTATCGCAGCGCGCCGCCGCTGGTCGGGGCCACCGTCATTCCGGTGCCGCGTTCGGCTCCCGACTTCGCGTTCGATGCAGACCGGATCGCGTCCGCCTTCACCCCGAAGACGCGGGCCGTCATTCTGTCGTCGCCGTGCAACCCCACCGGAGCCATCCTTCGCGCCGAAGAGGAACGCCGCCTCGCCGAGGCCGTCCGCGCGCAGGGCGCGTATCTGGTCATGGATCTCGCGTATGAGAACTTCCGCTATGCGGGCGGGCGCAACGAAGCGCCCCCGCCCTCTCCCGCGCCCGGCGCCGACGGCGACCCCGTCATTCGCATCCACAGCTTCTCCAAGACATTCGGCGTGTGCGGGTGGCGCATGGGGTACACGCTGGCCGACGCCGAACTCGTGCGTGCCTTCACGGCGTTCCAGGCCGCGCACCTCAACCCGCCCAACACGATCGTCCAGGATGCGCTCGTGTCCGCGCCGGAAGTGCCCGACTCGTTCCTTGCGTCGGCGCGGCAGTGCGTGCGGTCCCGCGTGGATGCCCTCCTCTCGGCGCTCTCCGACACCGCACTTCCCGCTCCGGACCCGGAGGGTGGATTCTGTCTCTTCGCCGACGCCACGGAGGCCATGCGTCTCACCGGCGCGGCGGACGCATTGTCCTTCTGCACGCGCCTCGCGCGGGAGGCCGGGGTCGGCTTCACCCCGGGGACGGATTTCGGCACGCCCGGCCATGTGCGCATTTCCGCCACGGGGCTTGCCCGACCCGCCGACGCGCCGGACCTCGCGGACCGACTCCGGCGGTTTCTTTCGGCATAGACCCCCCGGATTCGCGCGGGAGGCCCGGTCACCCCCCCGGCCGCCCGGGCTCTTCGCTCGCGCCGCCACGCCCCCTCCGCCCTGTTTCTCTCCTGCCCGGCTTGCCTTTGGCCGCGAAACGGATATCATCCGTGGACTGGATTCCCCACCTGCATGGTCCAATCGGCGCATGGTGAGAGGTGCGGGCCAGACACCGTCACCTCATGACGCATCGAACCAGGGAGCGTGAGCCGTGCCCAACAGGATCGTCACCGCCAGAGAGCTGGCGGAGAATGTGATGCTCTTCGAGATTGAGGCGAGACACATCGCCGAACGAGGACAGGCCGGACAGTTCGTGATCCTCCGCGTGTCCGACCGCGGCGAACGCATCCCGCTCACCATTGCCCATCGGAATCCGGAGCGCGGCACCATCACGCTGGTCGTGCAGCAGGTCGGAAAGACCACCGACGACATGAACCTCCTGCGCGAAGGCGACGAGATCCTCGACCTCGCCGGGCCTCTCGGCAAGCCGACGGAAATCCCCGACGGAGGCAAGACCGTGGTGTGCGTCGGGGGCGGAATCGGCATCGCTGTCGTATGGCCGATGGCTGAAGCGTTCCGTGCCGCGGGAAACCGCGTGGTCTCGGTGCTCGGCGCACGGGAGAAAGGCCTTCTCATTCTGGAAGACGAGGTCCGCGCCGTCAGCGACGACCTCATCATTACCACCGACGACGGATCCTATGGAAAGCACGGTCTCGTCACGAACGCGCTGCAGGACATGATCGACGCCGGAGAGAAGATCGACGAAGTCGTCTGCATCGGCCCGGTCATCATGATGAAGTTCGTCTGCAAGACCACCGAACCGCATGACATCCCGACGCTGGTCTCGCTGAACCCGATCATGGTCGATGGCACCGGAATGTGCGGAGCCTGCCGGGTCACCGTGGGCGGGGAGACCCAGTTCGCCTGCGTGGAGGGACCGGAGTTCGACGGGCACCAGGTCGACTTCGACGAACTGATGAGCAGGCTGGCCTACTATCACGAGGAAGAGGCCCTTGCCCGGGAACGCGGGCATCGGTGTCGTCTTGCGGCTCTCGCGGACAGACCGTCCGGCGCAACCGGCGAACAGGTGGGGACAGAATGACCGACAAGAAAAAGCCCGCGAAGCGAAAGTTCAACAAGTCGAAGAACAAGACTCCCATGCGGGAACAGGCTCCGGAAGAACGCGTGAACAACTGGCGGGAAGTCCCGCTGGGTTACTCGCCGGAAGAGGCCACGGAAGAGGCGCGACGCTGCATCCAGTGCAAGGACAAGCCGTGCATTCCGGGGTGCCCCGTGGGCATCGACATCCCCGCGTTCCTGTCTCTCGTCGCGGACTCAAACTACGAGGGCGCGCTCCGCAAGATCAAGGAGAAGAACTTTCTCCCCGCCATCTGCGGCCGCGTCTGCCCGCAGGAAGATCAGTGCGAACTGGTCTGCACGCTGAACAAGCCGAAGCAGGGCCGCGACCCCGGCGGGATCGGCCGCGTGGAGCGCTTCATCGGCGACTGGTCGCTCGAGCACGGCGTCGGCGGCACCCCAAGCGTCGCTCCCGCCACCGGGAAGAAGGTCGCCATCATCGGGTCGGGCCCGAGCGGCCTGACCGCCGCAAGCGATCTGATCCAGCTGGGCCACGAAGTGACCGTGTTTGAGGCGCTGCACAAGCCGGGCGGAGTGCTCTTCTACGGCATCCCCGAGTTCCGGATGCCAAAGGCCATTCTGGTTCGCGAGATCGAAGGCCTGAAGGAGATGGGCGTCGAGTTTGTCATGAACTATCCGGTCGGCAAGGCGGAGTCGCTCCACTCCATCCGCGACCGGTTCGACGCCACCTTCATCGGCACCGGCGCGGGGCTCCCCTGGTTCCTGGGCATTCCCGGCGAGAACCTCAACGGCGTGTACTCGGCCAACGAATACCTGACGCGCATCAACCTGATGGGCGCGTACAACTTCCCCGAGAACGACACGCCCATCAAGAATGTCCGAAGGGTCGCCGTGATCGGCGCCGGGAACACCGCGATGGACTCCGCGCGCACTTCAAGACGGCTGAACCCGGAGAAGGTCCACCTGATCTACCGAAGATCCCGCCTGGAGATGCCCGCGCGGATCGAAGAGATCCACCACGCCGAGGAAGAGGGCGTGGATCTCAACCTGCTTCACTCTCCGATCGAGATTCTCGACGACGGCCACGGCGCGGTCGGGGGAATCAAGTGCCAGGAGATGGAACTGGGCGAACCCGACGACTCCGGCCGCCGCCGCCCCGTCCCGATCGAGGGGCAGACCAAGGTCTTCGATGTGGACACGGTGGTCATGGCCATCGGGCAGGGTCCGAACCCGCTGCTGGTTTCCGACTGCCCGGAACTGGAGCGGGACGAAAGGCGCGGCACGATCATCGTCCACGCCGAGACGATGCAGTCATCGCTTCCGGATGTGTTCGCGGGCGGGGACATCGTGACCGGCGGAGCCACGGTGATCCTGGCCATGGGGGCCGGGCGGACGGCGGCGACGGCCATGCATCGCTACCTGACCACGGGCAACCCGGAAGCGCCCCCCGAGGAAACCGAAACGGCCGAATCGGAAGCCTGATTCCCGGCCGGGCTTCCCGCTCGCGGTGGAGCGCACGCACGATCCGGGTGTCGTTCTTCCGGGGTGCCCGCACGCCCGCAGACTCAGGCCGACCCGCTCCCCGCGTCGCCCGGGGGGTTCTGGCGGCTTCCGATTTCCCGCCACCACTCGTCGCGCTCCGTGGGCGGGCCATGGCTGGTGATCTCCGAGAGCACCGCGTCGAAGACATCGTGGAGCGTGAAGCCTCGCCGGAGTTCCCGGCGGAACATGCCCTGCGCGCGGCCTCCGCCGTCCGTCCCGGCTCCCGCCCCGATTCCGGTCGCGCCCTCCGCCGGGATCTCCATCACAAAGCGCGGTTTCAGGAGGATGGGCAGGTGGCCGATGCAGAATGTCGGGATGGCCTCAATGGAGTACGCCTCTTCCTCGCGGTGGTTCCGTCCCACGAGTACCGGGTTCAGGTCGAACCGATCCTCGATGGAGAGCCACTCCCAGCAGATCTCCAGATAGTCGAGGTCGCAGATCTCCTCGTCCGTCGCCGGGCGCTGCACCTCTTCGACGAAATCGTCCAGAAGTTCCGTGAACAGTGGGCGAAGAAAGTCGCGGTGCCGCTCCGCCAGCAGGAGAAGGTCTCGCAGCGTGACCGCATCGTGCGTGCGAACCGCCATCCTGAGAAACGACGGAAGCTCGTCCGTGACATCGCGCATGTGGCTGCGGCCCGTTGCCGAATCCCAGACCGGCGCGCGAAGCACCCCGCCCGGAAGCAGCATGGAATGGACACTCATCGGCCCCTCCTCCCCCGTTCGTCCACCCGGACCCCGGTCGCGGGCATTCTGCCCTCAACCCGCCCTGAATGCAAGGAGTCCCCGGCCCGCACTCCTCTCCAGTTGCGAAAATCGCCGCGCACCCCCATGCTCAACCCGCTTGTGGGGCTTCGCCCGCCACCCGTTCCCGGGGGGAGGTGACCGATGGACCAGTGGATCTTTCTCGCCATCCTGATCGGCGGCGTGGTGCTCTTTCTCACCCGCGCGCTCCCCTATGAGGCGACCGCGGCGCTCATCATCGCGGCACTCGCCGGCACGGGTCTCCTGACGCCCGCGGAAGCCCTCTCCGGCCTGTCCAGCCCCGCCACCGTCACGATCGCGGCCATGTTCATTCTCTCGGCCGGTCTCATCCGAACCGGGGCGCTGGAGTTTTTGGTGGAACTCCTCCGCCGGGGCGCACGCCGAAGCGTCATGCGCCTCGGTGCGTTTCTGGCGTCGCTGATCTCGCTGGCCAGCGCGTTTCTCAACAACACGCCCGTCGTCATCATGATGGTGCCGGTCACGCTGGAGTTGTCGCGACACTTCAAGATCAAGCCGTCCAAGCTCCTGCTCCCCGTCAGCTATTTCGCCATTCTCGGCGGCACCTGCACGCTCATCGGAACCAGCACGAACCTCCTCGTCCACGAAGCCTACCGGGCGCATGGCGGCCCCGGCTTCGGGATCTTCGAGTTCGCGCCGCTGGGACTCTGCTTCCTGGCCATCGGGTTGCTGTACATTGCGCTCTTCGCCCGGAAGATCCTCCCGAACCGCGCGCCGCTCGCGACGCTTCTGCCGGAAGACCGCGGCGCCACCTTCGTCACCGAACTTCTGGTCGGGCCCGCCGCCGATCTCGTCGCGTCCCCCATCCGCGATATCTTCCCGCCCGACTCCACCGATGTGCGCCTTCTGGAAATCGTCCGCGGTGAGCAGGTTCTCTTCGCCGGGCAGGCCATGGACGAGTCAGTGCAACCGGAGGACTCCCTCATTGTCGAAGGGACGCCCGCGGGCATCACGCACTTTATCGACCGGCACGGCCTGCGCGTGGCCAGCGTTGTGGAAGACGAGAAGCGCGTGGAGGTGCGCTCCATGGACCTTTCCATTGCGGAGGCGGTCGTGTTGCCGGATTCCCCCTTCGTGGGGGTGCAGGTGAGTCGACTCGGGCTCAACCGTCTCTACGGCGTCAAGGTCATGGCGATCCAGCGGCACGGGCGCCAGCACCGCTACCACATCCGCGGCATGCGACTTCAGGGCGGCGATGTCCTCCTCCTGCAGGCCGACCGGCGCGGCCTCGGGGCGCTTCGCGAGACCGGTTCCGTCATGGTCGTGGAGGGGGTGGACCGGATGGTCGTCAACGCCAGGCGCGCACCCATCGCCATCGGAACGCTGGCGATCGTGGTGGCGCTCGCCGCGTTGCATGTGGCACCGCTGTCCGTACTGGCGGTCGGCGGCGCCGGGGTGCTCATGGCCACGCGCTGCCTCCGCCCGCGTGAGGCGATGGACGCGCTCGATCCGCCGGTGCTGCTGTTGATCGTCGGGTCCATTCCGCTCGGTGTCGCCATGGAAAAAACCGGCGTTGCCGCATCACTCGTCGGTTGGACGATGGGAGTGCTCGGTCCCCTGGGACCGGTCGCCGTTCTCTCGGGCTTCTACGCCGTGACAAGCCTCCTCACCTCTTTTCTGTCCAACAACGCCACCGCGGTGCTCATGGCCCCGGTCGCCTTCGGAGTCGCCGAGGCGCTCGGCGCCGACCCGCGGCCGTTCCTTCTCGCCATCGCGTTCGGGGCTTCCGCGAGTTTCGCCACACCCATCGGATACCAGACAAACACCATCGTCATGGGGCCGGGCGGGTACACCTTCGCCGACTACATCCGCTTCGGGCTTCCGCTGAACCTCCTGCTATGGGTGGCGGCGACGATTCTCATTCCCGTCTTCTGGCCACTCTTCTAGCCCGCGAGGATCCTCTTGAAGCTGGACATTCGCTGGATTCGGGACGAGTTCCCCATCTGTCGACAGAAGTTTCCTCTGCCCGGACACGACGCCCCGCAGCCGATCCGCTACTTCGATCACGGAGCCAGCACGCACCCGCCGCGCGCGGTCATCGACACGCACCGCGAGTTTGTGGAGAAGTACTACTCCAACATTCACCGCGGGCACCACAACCTGAGCATGATCGCCAGCGACCTCTTCGACCGGGTGACGGAAACGGTCGCCGGGATGGTCGGCGCGGATCTCTCCGAGAAGACCGTCTTCCTCACGACGAACACGACCGCCGCGCTGGATCTCGCTTCTCACGCCGTGGCCAGTCTCGACGGCGTGGTGCTGACCACACTGTTGGAGCACCACTCGAACGACCTTCCTTATCGTGCGCGCGGGGAGACCCTCCTCGTCGGGGCGACTCCGGAAGGGGCGCTCGACATGGAGGACATGGAGCGGAAACTGACGAACCACCCGGTGAAGCTGGTCGCGGTGACCGGAGCATCGAATGTCTCCGGGTGGATGCCCGACATCCACGAGATCGCCCGCCTTGCGCACGAACACGGCGCGCTCATCTGTGTGGACGCGGCGCAGCTTCTGGCACACAAGCGCATCGACATGCGCCGCGCCTCTGACCCGGAGCACATCGACTTTCTCGCGGCGGCCGGCCACAAGGCCTACGCGCCGTTCGGGTCGGCGTTTCTCGTCGCGCCCCGCGACTTCATGGACACCGTGCCGCCGTATCTGCCGGGGGGCGGCACGGTGCTCGCCGTGACCCATGACGATGTCGTCTGGACCACCGGCCCGGATCGCCATCTCGGCGGCACACCCAACATTCCCGGCGCCATCGCCATGGCCCGCGCTCTGCGTTTCCTCCAGGACACGGGCCTCGATGCGGTGCGCGAACACGAACTGGATCTCACGCGGCGCCTCCTGGCCGGGCTTGCCGGGATCGACGGCGTGAATGTCCTCGGCCCCCCTTCCCCGGACGAACGCCTCGGGGTGGTCGGGTTCAACATCGACGGGATTCATCACGATCTCGTCTCCGCAATCCTCAACCACGAAGGCGGGATCGCCACGCGCAACGGGTGCTTCTGCGCGCATCCGTATCTGCATCATCTGCTGGGCCTGGACGATGTCGGCGATCTGGTCGACAGCCTCCGGCGCGGCGACGAAGACCCCCTGCTCCCCGGCGCGGTCCGCATCAGCATCGGGCTGTTCAATACGGAAGAGGAGATCGATCTTGCGCTGGAGTGGGTGGAGCGGATTCGTGACCGCAAGTGGTCCGGTTCCTACGACCTGGAGCGCGGGAACTTCTGTCGGCCGGTCTTCTTTCGCTTGCAGGGAGACGGACACCAGACCGAGTGCCCGACCTCAAGAAACGCGGGCGGTTCATCCTGACCGCCACGCCGCCCGGACTGGCGCGTCCGGAGTTCGATGCCATGGCCAAGTGGTACGACTTCGACTACGACCGCCGCGTCCGAAAGGACATCCCGTTTTATCTGGACTGCGCCCGTGAAGGCGGGAACCCCGTGCTGGAACTTGGCGCGGGAACCGGCCGCGTGACACGCCACCTGGTGCGGGCGGGCTTTGCCGTCACCGGGTTGGAAGTCTCCCGGCGAATGCTGGAACGAGCGCGCGTGCGCCTTTCCCGCCTGCGCGAAGCACGCGGATCCTGGACGCTTCTCGAAGGCGACATGGCAAAGACTGCGATCCGGAAGCGTTTTGCCACGGTCCTCGTCCCGTTCCGCGCATTTCATCATCTGTACACCGTCGACCGGCAACTCGCCGCCCTCCGCCTCATCCGCACGCACCTTCGCCCGGACGGGTTGGCCGTCATCGACCTCTTTCATCCGGACATCCCCGAGTTCGAGCGGCTCAACGGGCGACTCGTGGTCGCTTACGACCGCAAGGGTCCGGAACCCGGGACGCGCGTTGTCCAGCGGTTCCGCATGACTTGTGACTTTCCACGCCAGATGGGAGCCATCGACTACTACTGGGATGTCTATCAAGGCCGTCGCAGGCTTTCCCGAGACCATGCGCCCATGCGTTGGCGCTGGTTTCACCGGTATGAGTTCGAGCATCTTCTGGCGCGCGCCGGATTGCGGACGGCGCGGGTCGTCGGAGACTTTGACGGCCGTCCCTACGACTCCGATTCCGAAGAGATGGTCTTCTTCGTGAACCGCGCCTGAGCGAACACCCGGCGAACGCGATCCGGGCGAATCGGCCGCCACCCTTCCAGCCACGCAAACACGACCCGAAGCATGACCCACGCGGGCAGCACAAAGTCGATCGCGTAGCGGCCCACCCCACCCGTGCGCGGTTCCCATCGAAGCAGGAGCGCGCACGCCAGGTAGAGCGCCCCCGGGCCGGTGACGAGCGTTCGCCCGGTGGGAAGTGCGCGGCGAATCGCCAGCGTCACGGCAAGAAGCGCCGTAGAAAACACGAGCGCGGGAACGGCCAGTTCCTCGCGAAAGAGGTCCGGCGCGAAGGAAAGGCCCGCAACGAACGCCAGTGGCGCGTCGTGGAAGAACCACTCCCGGCGGCCCGCTGTGGAGGCGATCGTCTCCCCCGTGCGCCCGAGTGCAATCCCGAAGCCCAGCATCACAAAAGGCAGCCACAGCAGGAGCCTCGGAACCTGCCACGCCCCCCAAAGGAGCATCGTCGCAAGGACGAGTCGCCCGCTGACGCGCGCGCGACGCACCAGCAACAGGTAGACAATGGCCGCCGCCAACCCCAGCGCCCCCGATTCGCCCAGCACCAGAAGCGGATTGCGCCAGAGAACCCGCGCACTGTATTCCTGCGCCCACCGCAGGGGCGGCATGGACGAGTACACCACGCCGACAAGAAGCACCGAGACCAGGAAGATCGCGCCGACATTCGCGGGCGGTGCGCTGCGGAAGTCCCGAAGCGCCAGCAACGGGAACGGGGCGAGCGCCACGGCCAGCGGCACGAAAAACGGCAGCAGCGTCTTGCTGGAACCCGGGTCCGCAAGAACATCCGGAAGTGCCAGGACCGCCACACCCAGCGCCATGGCGGAAAGTGCGACCGGCGGGACCATTCCCCACAGGATCGCGTGGGGTGGGCGACGGAGCATTCCCTCGCCAAGGCGATGCCCGACCACTCCCAGGAGAACGCCGGTATGCAGCACGATCCCGGGCATGGTTCGCGAGAGAGTCTCGAACGAAAGAACTTCCGCGCCCGCGCGACCCAGAAGAACTCCCGCGCAGAGCGTGACGCCCGTGGCGGGGAGGCGAAGCAGTCGGGCGAGGGCATAGACCGCACCGCCCGATGCGGCCAGCACTACATAGAGGAGAATCCCCTGAAAGTCCAAGGCGGCTCCGCCGGAAAGCAGACTAGTAGTACGACTGGCTCTTCAGTTTCTGGTGTTCGAGTTCCATGCGCGCAAGCCTCGCGAACAGACGCTGCGCCTTCGGCGTGCTGGAACCCCTGGCCATGCCCTTGTAGAGACAGAAGAGGCACACATCCAGGTTGTTGGCCTGTTCCAGAACATCCTCCGCGGTGGCGTCCGCCTGGAACCTCAGCCCCTGGAGGTAGGTTCGCGGGTCTTCGATGTCCGTATCGAACTGCACCCATTCGTCGAGAGTGGCCACATGGTCCGGCGTTTCCTTCTCCATCGTGGAGAGCGCATCCGCGAGTGCCTGCTGGTGCTCGGAGAGAAAGTCGATGAGCACCTTCGCTCGCCCGTCTTCCACAGTGTCCTTCGCGTCGGCGAGACGCTGGCCGAACTCCGAGTGGAAGGTCTCGACCTTCGTCAGGATTTCTCGAATGGTCATGAACGGCATGCGTTCGCACCCCCCTGGTTTGCGGACGGCGGGGTCCGCCCACGGAAGCGGATTGTCGCACACCCCGCCCGGGGGCGCAAAGGGGACCGCGACAGTTCCACGCTCCGCACGCGGGTGCTACCATGTCCCGACCGTGCAGGAGTTCGGGGGGGCCATGAAGTCGAAGGTGGTGTTCATTCTCGCAGGAACGCGCTCCCCGGGGAATCTCGGGGCCGTGTGTCGTGCAGCCAAGGCCTTCGGCTTCCCCGAGGTACGCCTCGTGGACCCTCGGATGGATCCCGCGGACCCCGAGGCCGTTCGCCTCTCGCACGGCGCCGAGGATGTGCTGGAAGGCGCACGCGTCTGCGACTCGCTGCGCGACGCGCTGGACGGGTGTTCGCGAAGTTGCGCCACGACCGCCCGTCCGCGCGACTGGTCGCGGCCCGTACTCGATCCTGGGGCCATGGCGTCCCGCGCCGCCGATTCCCCTGCGCCACTCGGGCTTCTCTTCGGGCCGGAGGATCGCGGGCTCACGAACGAACAACTCGCGGCTTGCGACGAAGTCGTCTCCATCCCGCTCCCGAGCAATCCGGGAGCCACGCTCAGTCTTCCGCAGGCCGCCACAATCCTCGCGTCCGAACTGTCGCGCGCGTACGGCCACTCAACGATTCACCCCCCCGCACGGAGTGATCGAAGCGCGCGAGGGGCGCGTCCGTTGAACTCCGCGGAACGGAACGAACTCCTCGGGGAAGTGGAGTCCACACTGCGCGAAATCGGCTTCCGTCCCCGACCGAACGAGACGCGGTTTCGCGGATCTCTTCGCGACTTTCTCGCTCGCGCCGGCACGACCCATGGCGATCGTCTCCTTCTGCGATTCGTTCTTGCCCAGACCGGGAAGTGGAAGCGGCGCATCGCGGGGAACTCCGGGGAGTCTCCGTGAGTCGGAAGAGAAGGAAGCGCGAGGGACGACACCAGTCCGCCGGACCGACTCCACCCCGCCGGACCGCAATCCCCCGCGTCGGGCCGGGAGTGCTGCTCGTTCTGGGCTGTCTGGCGTTGTTCGCCCTGCATACGCATCTCTTCCGATTCACGCAGGACGACGCATTCATCTCCATTCGATATGCGCAAAACCTCGTGGACGGGCACGGCCTCGTGTTCAACCCCGGGGAGCGCGTGGAGGGATACTCCAACTTCTCGTGGACACTCCTTCTGGCGCTGCTTCTCCGCCTGGGCCTTCCCGTGACCACGGCGGCCTCCGCGCTGGGAAGCGCGTTCGGGGTCGCCACGATCGCGGTCGCGGCCCGGTTCGCGTGCCGCCTGGAAGGGCGCTGCGGTCCGGCCACAGTGGCGACGGCGGCGCTTCTGGCATCGAACACCGCGTTGGCGTTCTGGGCCGGGGCCGGGTTGGAGACCGCGCTCTTCGCTTTCCTGGTCACCGCGGGGCTGGAGCGGGCCTACGCGCCCGGGGTGTCCCGCCGTGGGCGCGCGCTGGCTCCCGCGCTTCTTGCCATGGCTTCGCTCACGCGCCCGGATGGGCCGCTTGTTTTTGCCGCGTGGATGGCCCTGCGTGCGCTCGACACCGCCACGCGCCGAGGCCCCTCGCGCGACGACCGCACCTGGCGGGGAGTCGTGTTCGATCTGGCCGTATTTGTCGCGGTCCTCCTTCCCCACGCCGTGTGGAAGTTCGCGTATTACGGCGACCTTCTCCCGAACACCTACTACGCGAAGGCCGGGTCGTCGGGAGAGTATCTGGCTCGCGGCGCGTCCTATGCCGTGGATTTCTTTCGCGCGCACGGCGCATGGGGAATCGCGCCGCTGCTCGCGCTGTGGGCCGCGCTTCGCGGAGGTCGAGATTCCATCGAAGCCCGGCTTCTGGCCGTCTGGGTGGTCTTCGCCGCTTACATCGTCCTCATTGGCGGCGATGTGCTCTATGTCCACCGGTTCTGGCTCCCCGTCCTCCCTGTTGGGTCCATCCTGACGGCTCTGGGAATCTGCCGCGCCGGGGAACTCCTCTCGCGGCGATTCGCGCCCGGGCGGCCACGCACCCCCGCGCTCGTCTCGGCGGCGCTTCTTCTCGTGATCGCCGGAAGTTCCTTCGCCATCACGCTCGCCCCGGTGCGCGACCGGCGAACGCAGGAACTTCTCTTCGTTCGGAGAATGCGCCAGAACGGCGAGTGGTTCCGCAAGCGCTTCGCGCCGGACTTCGTGCTTGCGACACCCACCGTCGGGGCTGTCGGGTATTACTCCGGCCTTCCGATCATCGACCTGCTCGGGTTGACGGACGCGGAGATCGCGCACCACCCGGACCCCATCCCCGGCCTCTCCGACACATGGCGCGAGATCAAGTACAACGCGGGCAGCGTTCTGGCTCGGCGGCCCGACGCGATTCTCTTCTCCACCGGCCTTCGTCCCAGTTCTGGAGCGGAGAAGGCGTTCTTCCTGTACGAAGAGTTCTTCCGCAGCTACTTCCCCTACTACTACCGGTCCACGCCGGGGCGCGTGAACATCGAGGCCATCTATCGCTTGCGGAGCGACGCTCCCGGCCCGGCCGACACATCGCGCCTCGCCTCCCCCGATCTGACCTTCGTCAACGAGTACTGCGACGGGCTTCTGGCCAACGGGGCAGGCCGGGGCAAGGAACGCGCCATCGAACACTTCCGAAAGTCGGACGAAGCCGCACCCGCCGCGTTTCTCTGGGCACGCGAATGGTGGGCGTCGGAGCGGGTCGACATGGGTGACCCGGCCGCGTTCCCTGTGCTCCGTGAGCTGGCAAGCCGTGACGAGCATCTCCTGATGGCGCAGTTGCGGATCGCGCAGAACGACCTTTCCAATCGGGAGTACGCTTCTGCCGAAGCGCGGTATCGTGCGGTGGCGGAGCTGGATCCGGACGACTCGCTCCCCTGGATCGGTCTTGCCGACACCTTTCGCCTGCGCGGCGATCCCGAATCCGCGCTTCCGTTCGCGGAGAAGGCCATACAGCTGTGGAATGTCGATCCGGCACATCTGGTTCTCTACGGGAATCTCTCGGCACAGCTTGGCCGCTTTGATCCCGCCGAGTGGGCGTATCGGCGAGCGCTGCTCGTCGACCCCCACTGCCGTCCGGCGATCGCGGGCCTCACGGCAGTGGCCACGGCGCGGGAGCACGCACGCAACCGGCCCGACCGGTAACCGGCCCGATTGCCGCGCACGCCCACTTTCACACAAGTGTGTTATACTGAGTCCGCATTGCACGCTCATCAGCGAACGGACAGAATATGAGCAACCCTTCCGCAGCGCTTGAACGGCCCGCGCTGGTACTCAACCGAAACTGGGTACCCATCCACCAGACGACGGGCCGCCACGCCCTCGTCCTGCTCTACAAGGCCGTGGTGCGTGCGGTGAACCCGGTTGACTGCTCGCTGCATCGCTTTGGGTCGTGGTCGGATCTTCGCGTGAGTGATGACGCCGCTGTGGTTTCGTCCGTGTCTTTCCGAATCATCGTCCCGGACATTGTCGTACTCGATTCGTTCTCGAAGATCCCCAGACGGCGCGTCCCGTTCAACCGCCGAAACCTCTTCGAGCGGGACCGGTCCACCTGTCAGTACTGCGGAAAGCACGAAGATCCGGAGACCATGACGATCGACCACATCCTTCCGCGTTCACGCGGAGGGACTTCTTCCTGGAAGAACTGTGTGATCGCGTGCGTGCACTGCAATCTGAAGAAGCGAGACCGCACCCCCAGAGAAGCCGGGATGCTCCTCGCCAGGACTCCGGTGCTTCCCACCTGGTCGCCGAAACTGCTCATGCGCCGGTTGCCGCGCCTGGCCTCATGGGAGCGCGTGATCGGTGAAGCTTACTGGAGCGTGGAACTGGAGCGGTAGGCTGCGCGGCGGAACGAACCTACGACGACGCCGACAGCTTCGCCCAGCTGTCACGAAGCGCGGCCGTCCGGTGAAACACGGGACTCCCCGGGCGCGAATCCACCGGGTCCGCGCGGAAGTACCCGTGCCGCATGAACTGGCAGGTGAAGCCCGGTTCCACTTCGCCGAGAGACGGCTCCAGCCTGCAGCCTGAGAGCGTCTGGAGCGAATCCTCGTTCAGGTGTTCCGTGAAGTCGGCATCCCCCGCGGTCGGGTCCGGTTCCCGGAACAGGCGGTCGTAGATGCGCACCTCGGCCTCCACGGATTGCGCCGCCGACACCCAGTGCAGCGTTCCGCGCACCTTGCGCCCGTCCGGGGACGCCCCCCCGCGTGATGCGGGATCGTAGGTGCAGCGAAGCTCCAGCACTTCCCCGGTATTCGGATCTTTCACGACTTCCCGGCAGGTCACGAAGTACGCGTGCTTCAGGCGCACCTCCTTCCCCGGTGCCAGTCGAAACCACTTGCGCGGCGCGTCTTCCAGAAAGTCCGTTCGCTCCACATACAGTTCCCGCGAGAACGGGATCTCCCGGCTTCCTGCCGCCTCGTCCTCCGGATTGTTTTCCGCATCGAGCATTTCCACCTGATCGTCGGGGTAGTTCTCGATCACGACTTTCAGCGGACGCAACACCGCCATGACGCGCGGCGCGGTGCGGTTCAGTTCTTCGCGCAGGCTGTTCTCCAGAAGCGCCATGTCGACCAGGCTGTCCCGCCTCGCGACTCCGATTTCCCCGCAGAAGTTCCGAATGGAACTGGCGGTATAGCCGCGCCGTCGCAAGCCGGAAAGGGTCGGCATTCGAGGGTCGTCCCATCCGGTCACATGTCCGCCGCTCACCAGTTCCGCCAGTTTGCGCTTGCTGGTCACGGTGTAAGCCAGATTCAACCGCGCAAACTCAATCTGGCGCGGGTGGTGCACGCCCAGCACTTCCAGAAACCAGTCGTACAGCGGCCGGTGGACCTCGAACTCCAGCGTGCAGAGCGAGTGCGTGACTCCTTCGATGGAATCCTCCAGCCCGTGCGCCCAGTCGTACATGGGGTAGACATGCCAGGCATCGCCGGTCCGGTGGTGCGGCGCATTTCGGATTCGGTAGAGCGGCGGATCGCGCAGGAGCATATTGGGGTGTGCCATGTCGATCTTCGCGCGGAGAAGGTGGGCTCCGTCGGGGAACTCCCCGGCCCGCATTCTCGCGAAGAGGTCCTCGCTTTCCTCCGCCGGACGGTCGCGATGCGGACTGTGCGTCCCCGGTGCCGTCACCGTTCCCCGCGTCTCGCGAATCTCCTCCATGCTCCGGCTGTCGACATATGCGTGCCCTTCGCGGATCAACCGAACCGCCAGTTCGTACATCTGCTCAAAGTAGTCGGATGCAAAGAGCGGGTCCTCGTCGCGCGCGAAACCAAGCCATCGGACATCGTTCACCATCGACTCGACAAACTCTTCCTCTTCGGAGATCGGATTGGTGTCGTCAAAGCGCAGCACACACCGTCCGCCAAACTCCTCCGCAATCCCGAAGTTCAGGCAGATCGATTTGGCGTGGCCAATGTGCAGATGACCGTTCGGCTCCGGTGGGAAACGCGTGCGCACACGATCACTCGCAAGCCCGTTCTCGATGTCCTTCGTGATGGCCGAGCGGATGAAGTCGCTGGCACTGTCCTGGCCGGTCATGTCACACGCCTCCGGGTGAGTGAAGGCGCGGAGCGTACGAACTGGACCCGGCGGTGTCCACCCCCGCAACCGCGCCACCCGCTACTGCTCCGCGCGGTTCCCCGGGGCGCGCCACTCCACCGGCGGAATCGGGCGCGGTGGCGTGGGGTGGGCACCGAGGCGAGTTCCGCAGCGCGCCGGGACCGGACGCGTGCCGCGTGTCTCCCGGCGAATCTCCCGGCGTGCGAGGACTGTCTGAGCCCGCGGGGTCCACCCCCGCCACTGCGCCACCCGCTACCGCGCCACCCGCTACTGCTCCGCGCGGTTCCCCGGGGCGCGCCACTCCACCGGCGACAGCTCCCCTATCGTCGCGCGGACAGCTCCAGCGTCAGCGTGCGCCCCGGTTGCGGGTACGCATTCGCTTCCGGGCGATCCGCATACCGCGAGTCCAGCACATTGGACACCGTGACATCCATCGTCCACCGGGCGCCCGCCAGGGGACGACCCATGTCCGTCCGCAAGCCAATATCCCACCGCGCATACCCGGGATGCCCGGCTTCGTCTCCGCCCACACCGGTTTCGCCCAGGAGCGTGGAGTACCACCTTTCGTCCACGCCTCCCGAGGGGGGCGTTTTCGCACTTCCAGCCCGCACCGATGCACGCGCCGTCATGCTCTTCCGAAGCCGCCATTCTCCCCCAAGCCGAAACTCTCCCGAAGGGATGTCGGGCAGTGGGTTTCCCTGGCCGTCCGCACCGTACACAAACGCATAGCCAGCCAGCACCCGCCCCGCGCCCCCGTCCGGAGTCCACGACCAAGCCGCTTCGACACCGGCCAGTCTCCCTTGTGTCCGGTTCTCGTGGCGAAGCGTGTCTCCCGCGACATCGACCGGAAGTTGCACGATGAGGTCGTGCGCCAGCATCCCCCACACCGCTCCCTCCGCCGACCATGCACCGGACTCCCAGCGAAACCCCGTTTCCGCGGACCATGCGGTCTCGGGTTCCAGATCCGGGTTGGCCAGACGGTATCCGCCGGGTCTGTCCCCCTCGAACACCATCTCCGACAGCCTCGGAGCGCGAAACGACCGTGAAAGTCCCGCGGTCCCGGTCCACGCGGGAGCAAGCGGCCACACCACCGACGCGGTGAGACTGGGCGCAAGCCAGGTGGCGTCGTCCCTGTCGCGGGCTGCCCGCTTCGCAAGGTCCGCACGGGCGGCGAGCAGCACTTCGGTCGCGGGGTGCGGGTTCCACTTTCTCGCCGCGAAGACCCCCATGTCGGTGCGCGATCCGTCACGCACGAGGTCCCGGGTGGTCGCGCCTCCGGGCACGCCTCCCGCAAACGGAACCACCGTCTCGGCCGCATCGACATCCCTTCGAAAGAACGCGTCCAGCCCGCCCAACCACGCGCCACGCCCCTCCCATCGCTCTACAAGAACGGACGCGGAGCCATCCCACGATTCGTTTCGGAGGTGACCGGTCTGCGTGCGTGTTCCTTCGTCATCAAACCGTTCACCCCGGTTTGTGGTCCACGACCGATGAACGCCTCCGGCGATCTCCGTTCGGGAGTCGTTCTCTTCCCGTGCGAAGCGGCCGGAGATCTGCCGGTGCCCTTCCTCTTCGATGGTATCGAGCCGGTTGGGTTTCGTGGTGGAGCGCCCGACTTCATCCGCATTCGTGCAGATTCCGGCGATGCGAAGCGTCCCGCCCGCGACACTTCCCGAGACGATGCCCGCTCCGCCGGTGCTTTCCAGTCCGGAGTTGGTGGCGCGGCCAGCTGGATCGCCGCTGCCTGACGGAAAACGATAGTCCAGGGCGGTCCGCCGAAAAAGCGCGCAGGTCGCGGCCCACCCCGGGGTAATCGGCCCGCCGATACGCGCGGTCGCAAGCCTCCCCGCGAGACTTGTGGTGAGCGCGGCCCGCGCCTCCGCGCTCCATGCGTCCGGCGGGTCGGGCAGCCCTGCCCGGACCACGCCGCCCATGGCGCCGCTTCCCCACGCCACGCCCGCCGCACCTCGCACGACCGCAACGCTGCCGACCAGCGTTGGATCCAGAAAGCTCGCGCTTGGACCGACCCCCCGGTCTGAAGACTGGCGCATGCCTTCCAGCAACACGACCGACCGGCCGCGTCCCATCCCGCGAATCGTGGGGGCCGCCGTGAATCCATCCCGGCCGACCGCTCCCACGCCGGGCAGTTGCGCGACGGCCTGCGTCAATGACGGTGAACCCGCCGATGCCTCCCGCACGAAACCCGGACCGGGGCGATCCACGCGCGACATTGTGACCTCTCCGGTACGCCGGAGTCGATCCGCTTGAACGCTCACGGGTGCCATTCGAAACACCCGTGGCATGAGCGACACCTTGAGCGTGGTGCCGCAACGGGTCGCCTGAACGAAGGGCGCGTGATCGGGAGACCGAAACTCCAGAACGGGGTCACCCGCGCCGACGGTCACTTTGAACCGACCGTCGCCGGTCGTCGTCGCCAGTACCGTATCGCGGACCGCGTCCACGACCGCCACGCCACCGAGCGGCGATCCGCCTGTTTCGACCACTTGCCCGTCCAGCGTGCAGACCGCGACCACAACTCCCGCAAGAAGCAACATGTCATTCGCCCCCGGTGCGCCGGGCCATCATCACCAGGTCCGGGGAGCACTCGGGATCGTACGGCACCTCCGCCATTGTTCCGAATGCGGAGAAGTCCGAGAAGCCCGCCCGTGTGAGTGCGTCTTCCAGTTCGGCGCGCACCCAGCCCCGGTGCGTCACGCATCGCGCGGATCGCAACCGAACCGGCTCTTCCGAGTCGGGCCGCAGCGTCAGCGTCACCGGGTAGAAGTCCACGGTTCCGTCATCCTTCGGGTCGAGAAACCGCGCGAACACAATCTCCCCGTCCCCCTCCTCTTCCGGAAGGGGACGAAACCCCGGCGCAAGATCACGCACGCGCTTCTCCAGAATCCTGCGGTAGTTCAGGAGCTGGAACAGAAAGAGCCCCCCGGGCGCAAGAGCGGCGGCGATCCCCCGGAAGGTGGCCAGAAGCTCCTCTTCCGTGCGATGGAATGCCAGCGTGTTCCCGAGACAGATGGCCGCGCCAAACGGAGCGTCGGGGAGGCCGCCCGCTTCGGCTGCCGCACGCACTTCGAAGCGAAGCGAGCCGCCGCTTTGTGCGGCGCCCTCCAGTTCGAGCGCGTCGTCAATCATGTTCGTCGCGATGTCGATCCCGACCGCATCCCAGCCCTGCCCGGCGAAGTGCGCGGCGTGTTCGCCCGTTCCACACCCGACATCCAGGAGGCGCCGAGGCGAGGCCTGCCCCACGGTGGCGCTCAGAAAAGGTGCTTCTCTACGAATGCGTTCCGGCCATGCGATCACCCGACGGTACTCGGTGCGCTCGAATGTCCGGGATCGATCATCGTTCGGTGCCATCGGTTCTCCCTGTCAGGGGGCGGAACATTGTCTCACACAACTTCCGCTTCTGGAACCGGCCGAGGTTCCTCCACTCTCAGAACTCGCTTCCACGCGCCGCCTTGAAACCTTCTCGCGAAGAGAATCGCCTGGGAGAAGACCCACGCGCAGATCCCGATCCATCCGCCTTCCACGCCCAGCCCGAAGACATGAATCAGGACCAGCGTGACCGGGAGGAAGAAGAGCCACGAAGTCAGTATCCCGGCCTTCATGACGAATCGTGTGTCCCCCGCGCCGCGAAGCGCCCCGTTCAGCGTCACGCACACGCCGTCGCCCAACTGGAAGACCGCGCCCCACAGAAGAAGGCGTGCCCCCAGTGAGATCACTTCGGGGTCGCCGTTGAAGAGCGCAACCAAGGGCGTGCGGAAGGTCAGGAAGATCACTCCCATGAACGCCATGTACACCGCCCCGACCCGAACGGTCGCCCACCCTGCGCGTTCGGCAGAGTCATCGTCCCCGGCACCGAGGTACTTCCCCACCAGTGTCTGCCCGGCGGTTCCAATGCCGTAGCCGGGCATGAATGCGGCACGCACCACGGTCAGCGCGATCAGGTTTGCGGCCACGGGGGTGGGGCCCATGCTGGCCACGGTGAAGGTGAAGACCGTCCATGCCCCGACATCCAGCAACCAGTGGATGCCGCTCGGGAACCCGACCCGGACGGTCTTGCGAAGGTAATCCAGCCGGCTTCGGACAAAGTATGCGGGTGACGGGCGCCCACGCGCGCGCATTCGTGCCGCAATCAGCGCATTCGCCAGTGTGTGGGCCGCAGTGGCAATCACCGTTCCGAGTGCCGCCCCCCTCGCGCCCATGGCGGGAATCCCGGCGCGCTCCCATCCGAGAATCAGCACAAGGCTGATCCCGACATTCAGGGCGTTCTCGGCCACCG
This sequence comes from Gemmatimonadota bacterium, assembly GCA_030747075.1. Lineage (NCBI taxonomy): Bacteria > Pseudomonadati > Gemmatimonadota > Gemmatimonadota bacterium. The sequence continues at coordinate 60,656 of JASLLL010000011.1, read as the reverse complement.
TCACAAACATGGGCGTCCGCGTGTCTCCGATGCCGCGGAACCATGCGTCCGAAGTGCGCGACAGGTAGAAGAACACGCACCCGATCATCCGGATGCGAAAGTACGCCGACGCCGCCGGGATGATCTCGGGCGTCGTTCCGAGAAGCTCGAAGAAGTAATCCGAACCGAAGGCGGTCAGGGCGGTCGGGATGGAGAACAGGAGCGCAAGATGAAAGCCCGCGGAACCGTAGGCGGCGGCCTTCCCGGCGTCGCCCCGGCCGGTCGCCCGCGCGACGAAGGTCTGCACCATGTCCAGTATTCCCAGAAAGAAGCACATCACGGTGAAGAGAAAGGTCATCGCGATGCCCACGCCGGCCTGCGCTTCGGTCCCGACGCGCCCCATGAGGATTGTGTCCGCCGTGCCGAGCAGCGTGATCGAGATCATGTTGATGACGGCGGGCCACGCGAGGTGAAGAACTTCGCGGGTGCGGCCTCGGGCTTCCGGGGGTGGAAGGGCGTGGGGCGGTGGGCTACTCGGCCCGCTTCCTTCCACGGACCCCCTCGATCTTCAAACGAGCCATCTTCTTGCCCAGCCCACGGTATGAGACGCCCAGTATCTCCGCCGCGCGTTTCCGAACGCCGCCGGCCTTCTCCAGGGCGGCAAGTATCTCCTCGCGCTCGGCACTCTCCAGGCGGCCGGACAGTGGCGCTCCCGAGGCACCCTCCCGGGCGCGACGACTGATGGGCGATCCCGCCGGTGCGCAGCGGGACAGCTCCGCCGCATCGACCTCCACCTCATCCTTGCCGGCATTCAGGGCCACCGTGCGATGCAGGAGTGCCTTCAGTTCCCGAACATTCCCCGGCCAGTCGTGCCGGGTCAGAAGGCGCCACGCGGAGTCGGAGAGCTTCGGAACGCTCATGCGCTCCACGCGGCAGATTTCTTCCAGCAGAATCCCGGCCAGCAGCATGGTGTCTTCGGTTCGGAACCGCAGTGCGGGAACCTGGATCACGCCCGCGGCCAAGCGGTGGTAGAGGTCTTCCAGGAACTCGCCCTTCTCAACCAGTTCATAGAGGTCGCGGTTCGTTGCGCAGATGAGGCGCGCTTCCACGCGAATACGCCGTGTCCCGCCGACCGGGCGAATCTCCTGCGAGTCGAGCACATGCAGAAGCTTGGCCTGGAACTGGAGGGTGGTCTTGTCGATTTCGTCGAGGAAGACCGTGCCCCGGGCCGCTTCGCGAAGGATCCCGGGATGCTCGCGCTCCGCACCGGTGAACGAGCCTTTCTTGTGCCCGAAGAGTTCCGACTCCTGAAGGTGTTCCGGCATGGCCGCGCAGTTGATGGGGAAGAGTTCGCCCTCTTCGCCGCGACCCACCTCGTGGAGAAGTTCCGCAACCAGCGTCTTTCCGGTGCCCGTCTCTCCCATGAGAAGAACGGGAAGGGTGGTGCGGCCGAGTTGGTCGCATTCCTTCAGCATATCGAGAAACGCCGGTGCGCTCCATTTCGTGGCGAGGAGCCGAGCACCCCTGGCTCGCGGAGCGACCGCCTGGCCCAGCCCCAACCCCTGTGAATCCAGAAGTCGGCGTTCCGCTTCCACGGTGAGCCGGGAACCCGCCTTGGCACCCATGCGATCGAAGAGTCGTCGCGCGGCGGCAAGGTGGCGGCTGCGGTCGGGGCGGTACGCCGTGCTCTCGGTGGCGCAGGCGGCCAGCGCGCAGTCGAAGGCAAGGTGGGTCCGCGCCTCTTCGTAGGGCACCCGGAGAATCTCCAGGCTGGTGAGACACTCGTCCAGATCCGCTCGCGCTTCTTCCAGGTGGCCTCGCGCCGCATTCCACAATCCGCGTGCCCGCAGCGTCAGGGCTTTGTCCTTGGCTTCGCCCGACTTTGCGCAGAGCACCACGCCCTTCTCAATCCAGGAGATGGCGCCTTCCTGATCTCCAAGCTCCAGAAGTGAGGCCCCGATCCTCCACGCCAGTTCGGAGACCAGGTCCCCTTCGGGTGCAATGGACACGGCAAGGCTCCAGGCCTTGCGATATCCGGCCAGCGCCGAGGCGGTATCTCCGGCTTCGGTGTCCAGGTCAGCGAGGTCTTCCAGGACAAGAACGAGGTCTCTCTTGCGCTCGCCGTCCTTCGCCAGTGGCAGTGCGCCTTCCGTGAGTTCGCGGGCCTCGTCGAAGCGTCCGGCTTCCCGGAATGCACGCCCCACGGCGAGGCGGCCACTCACAACCTGATTGGAGGTTTCCGCCTCTTCGGCGCTCGCCAGCGCGCGCATCCCGTACGATGCCGCAAGGTCCAGTTGCCCGGAGAGGCGCGCCGCAATCGAAAGATCCAGGCAGCGGCGCACGATTCCCGACTGGTGGCCCAACCGCTCGGCAACCCCGAGCGCGTCGCGTCCATGCCGGAGCGCGGCGTCGTACTGGGCACTCTGGATGCAGGCGATGCTCATGGCGGCGTGTGCAAATCCGATTTCCGCTTCCAGTCCGGCCTGTCGGGCTTCGGCAAGCGCGCAGTAGATGCACTCCAGCGCTGCGTCCATGTTGCCTGTGCGAAGGTGGGTCAGCCCAAGCCAGCGAAGCGCGGAGGAAAGACCTTCGTGGTCCCCCACCGCACGAAGTCCGGCCACCGCCACGGAACAATGCTCGGCTGCGCTTGCGTAGTCCCCTCGTACGAAGGATGCGTATCCACGCACCGCCCCCAGACGGTGAATGGCGCACTCGGAAACCCCCGCAAGCCCCAACCCCTGTTCCACGCAGTGGTCCGCGTCTTCCGCCCGCCCCAACGCCGCATTGCAGAAGGCCAGGCGCTTCCACAGTTCCGCCGTCGAGTCCGGTCCAAGGCCCACCCCTGATTCCAGCACCTCAAGCAGTTCCTCGCGAGCATAGGAGTACATTCCGCGGCTGTAGTGCAGCTCCGCGCGCCGTACCCCCTCTACAAGGGAAAGCTCTGTGAGGCGTGGAATCATCTCCGGGCAGCCCCCTCCATCTCGATCCCGACCGACGCGGCCCACGCCACGAACCGGTTCCAGAGATCGTCCATTTCATCGCTGCAGGCGTCCTGGAAGTCCGCCCAGAGCGCGAGATTTCCCTCGTCGCCGGTACCGTCCCCGTCACCGCCGCCCGTGCCTCCGAGATCGTCGAGGAATGGGAGAATGTCTTCGGGGTCGGTCGGCTCGCCATATCCGCTGATGTCTCGTCCGTCATCATCGGTGGCGAGTACCGGTGAAACGAGAAGCATCCCGAACGCGAGAAGCAGTGCAAGAAGCATTATCAAGTGTGTTGGGACTCTTCGCTGGCGCATCCTCTTTGTGCCGCCTTTCTCTTTCTGTCGAACTCCGCATCCGGACAGACCCTCTCGGCCCGGAACACAAAGTCCTGTGTGCGGAAGGTCACTCCTCCCGGTGGATCGACTCTGTGACCTCGCCACTCCACTCTTGTTTGTGAAGCCGCTCGGCACCCAAGTTCAATCAACGGCCCGCCAGGGGGGGGGAGGAGGAACCCACGCAACCGATCATCACGCCAGGAACCGGGGGGAAGGGGAAGATTCCTTCGCGCTTACTCAGCCTAACAGGCAGCGGCCGCAAGTGTCAAAGGTACGGAGCTTTGTGGGGATAGCTGTGCGCTAGACCCTCCCCACAGGGCGCTATTCTGTGGCCGGAAGTGCGGCCCCTTCGGTCCCCTCGAGTGTGCCCGTTCCATCCAGCCTGCCAAGCACGGCCTCCGCCAGTCGGCCAATGGACCGATCTGTGGTCTTCACCACGGCAAGACGCGCCCGGGCCGCTTCCTCCCGGCCCTTGCGAAGGTCCTGGCATGCAAGCACCCATGAGTACTGGATATCGAGCATCTCCTCCGGGTTCGGGTCCGCCATCTCCCCGAGGGACTTCCCGATCTCATCTCCGCGGCCAAGATTGTAGAGGGCGGCGGCCCTCAGGTTCCGGAAACGCTCCGGCCAGTATGGATCCTGCTCCCCCACCTGTTCGAAGTAGCCCCGTGCTTCCTCCAGGTGGCCGTCCACCTCTTCCGGGCGACCCCCCTGGTAGGCAACCAGTGCCTGACCCCACGCAAAGCGCAGGTACGCGCGGTTCTTCTTCCCGACGGGTTCCTCGAGGCTTTGCGGGCACAGGAACCCCAGATCGACGAGTGTGATGGTCTCCGGGGCAAGGGTGCGGACGAACAGCGCCCGGGGATCGGACGATTCGCCGGACCCGGTGCAGGAGACGGTCCCCGCACAAAACACTGCAAGAGAGAGAAGGGTCGCGAGTCGCATGGCGGAATTCCTCCCCGATTCAGGGTGGTGTGAACGCGGATCTTACCGCAGGAGTGCGCCAGGAGGAACCCACCGTTCCGGACTCCGGATTCTGCCAGGGCCCACGAACGCTCCGTCTACCGGCGATCCTCCTGTGTCGGCGGAGGCGCGGCCGGGACATCATCGCCGAACTTGTATCGGATGGTGACGGTATTCTCGTCCTTCCGGTAGGTCATGGGGTGCCCCATCGACCGATGAAGTTCGAGCATGGCCGTATTGTTTGCCAGCACCTCGCTCTTGAAGCCGCCGATCCCGCACGATTGCGCATGGGTGAGAAGTGCTTCCAGAAGGTGCCGCCCCATTCCACGACGACGCCATTTTTCCCCCACGACGATCGCGGTTTCCGCGTAGTTGCTCCGGGGATTGAGGTCGTACCGGCCGACGGCCACAAAGCGTTCGGACCTTCCCTCCTGAAGAAAAATACCGAAGGCCATGCGGCGTTCGTAATCCAGGCGGCACAGGTGGGCGGCCTCTTTGTGTCCGAGTTCCGTCTTCGCCATGAAGTACCGGTGATAAACGGTCTCTGGATCGTGGCTGTAGAAGAACTCCTGCAACGGACGCTCATCGGTGGCCTTGAGCGGGCGCACGAGGAACTCCTGTCCGCCGAACTCCTGCACCGTTTCGCGCTCCACCGGGTACAGGTTTGTCTCCTGCTTCCACGCGGCCTCGTCCGCGTACACATAGTGTTTCCGCTTTACGAAGTTCAACAGATCCTTGCGGAAGTTCGGGTGCGCCACGCTGATGAGCGCCAGCGCGCGTTCCCGGATCGTCTTGCCGTGCAGATACGCAACGCCCCACTCCGTCACGACATAGTGAACATCTCCGCGGCTTGTCACGACCCCCGCACCCTCGTCCAGGCGCGGTACGATCCGGCTGATTTCTCCGCCCTTCGCCGTGCTGGGCAGCGCGATGATGGGCTTCCCTCCGCGACTCATGGCCGCTCCACGCACGAAGTCCACCTGTCCGCCGATGCCGCTGTAGAAGCGATACCCGAGGCTGTCCGCACAGACCTGCCCGGTAAGATCCACCTGAAGCGCGGAGTTCACCGCCACGGTTCGGTCGTTCCGGGAGATCACGCGCGGATCGTTCACGAAGTCCGACGCGTGATACTCAATGGACGGATTGTCGTTCACATAATCGTAGAGCTTTCGCGTGCCCATCGTGAAACTGACGACCGACTTTCCCGGGTGAACCGCCTTCCGGCTGTTGTCCACATTGCCGTTCTCCAGAAGCGCCAGCAGTCCGTCGCTGAACATCTCCGTATGAACTCCGAGGTGCGACTTTTCCCCCAGGAACCGAAGAACCGCGTTCGGAATGCTCCCGATTCCAAGTTGCAGGCAACTCCCGTGGTCCACGAGTTGCGCCACATGGCCGCCGATCTGTATGGAAACATCGTCCGGGGTCTCCGGGACGGGGAGTTCCAGAATGGGGTCCGAAACCTCCACGCAGGCGTCAATGTCATCCAGATGGATGATGGTGTCCCCGAAAGTGCGCGGCATGTTCGGGTTGATCTCCGCAATCACATGGTGGGCTGTCCGGACGGCCGCCTGCTGGATGTCCACATGGATGCCCAGACTGCAGTATCCGTGCCGGTCGGGCGGGGACAGTTGCAGCAGCGCAACATCGATCGGTCGCTGGCCCGAGGTGATCAGTTCCGGAATCTCGCTCAGGAAGATCGGGGTGTAATCCGCGCGACCCTCCCGGACCGCCTTGCGGACATTCGAGCCGATAAAGAACGCGTTGTGGCGAAAGTGCCCGAAGAAGTCCTCGTCGACATACCCCGCGATGCCCAGTGTCAGGAGGTGGACCACCTCGATGTCTCGAAGGCGACCCGCCTGTTGGATGAGTTCCTGCACGAGACACTGCGGTTCCGCGCACCCTGACCCGACAAACACACGACATCCGGACAGTACATTGTGGAGGGCCTCCTGCGCGGTGACCACTTTGCTGCGATAGAGTTCCTGTGTGTTCATCCTGCCCCTCCCCGGGAAGAACCGGGCGCGGTCCGGGACTCCGTGGCGACCGGGTGTCCCGGACCCCGGAGCGCTGCTCCCGAAACCCCGCCCGACCGAATCTACGCGTCTTCGCTACCATGGCAAGGGAGGAGGCCGCCTGTTCGGGACCGCAATCAGAAACCCGTTTCCTCTCGCAACACCGACTCCAGTTTCCGGGCGAGGGCCGAACGGGAGTGGTGCTTCAACACGAACTCCCGGCCGTTCTTCCCCAGACGGACCCTTCGCTCGGCATCCGAGCGAAGTCGAAGGATCGCTCCGGCCAGCGCCTCCGGATCTTCGGGGGGCACCGCGACTCCCGCACGGGCTCCGGCAAGCATCTCCGCCGCTTCGCCCTCGATGGCCAGAAGCACCGGGCACTCGCACGCCATGTAGTTGAACATCTTCGCCGGGAGGGTTCCGGTTGTGATTCCAAGCTTTCTTCGCGTGTCGATCCCCACATCCGCACGCGCAAGAATGTGCGGAAGGTCGGCTTCCGGCACTTCGTCGAAAAACGAGACCTGATCCAACCCGCGCCCCCGCGCCCTCTCCACCAGCGCGGCCTTTCGGGGGCCGCTTCCCACGAACACAAAGCGGATCGTGCGTTCCTCCCGCAGGATCTCCGCCGCGTCCTGGATCGTCTCCAGCCCGTGGGCCAGGCCGTGCAACCCGGTGTAGACAACCGCAAAGTCGTCCGGTTCCAGATCGAGCGGACACTCCTCGCGGCGCTTCGCCCGGGAGTGCGGACGGAAGAGGTCCGTGTCCGCGCCATTCGGGATGCTGATGATCCGCGCGTCCGGCACGCCCTTTTCCTGCAGAGCCGTCCGGATTCCCTCCGTGACCGCCACCACCCGCCGGGAGTGTCGATAGCACGCCGCTTCGAGTCGCTCCGCCATCCGGCACGCGAACCCTTCGCGCAGTTCTCCCAACTGCACCGCCGACTCGGGCCACAGGTCGCGCACCTCCATCACCATCGGGATGCGGCGTAGGGCGCGAACGACCAGCGCGGACGCCCCCGCGAAGAGTGGCGGGGAGGTGACATAGACGACATCGAACCGGCCGCGCGCCACGGCCACACCCGCAAAGGCCGCCATCACCATGAAGCTCAGGTAGAACAACATCCTGCGGACAAAACCCGGGCGGGGCGACGCGAGAACCCGCACGCGCAGGATGTCGATTCCGTCCAGCGTGTCCCTCTCGAAGAGCTTGCCGCGATACCCGGGCGGAATGACTCCGGTCGGGTGGTTGGGAAACTCGGTCAACATGGTGACCCTGTGTCCGGCCTGTACCAACCCGCGCGCCATGGCGTGTGCCCGGGACTGGGTCGCGCCCACTTCGGGCGGGAAGTACTGGGAGATGTAGAGAATCCTCACTCGCCCTCTCCGTGTGAACGCCCGACGAGTTCCAGCGCGTCTTCCATGGTGGAGATGCAGTCTTCCCAGGCAAACCGGTCGAGCACCCATTCGCGCCCATGGCGACCCATGCGGGCACGCAGGCCCGCGTCCGTGCAGAGCTGAATGAGGGCGGTGGCGAGCGCGTCCACATCTTCCGGTTCAAGGAGGATGCCGGACCGGCCGTCATCGACCGTTTCCGGAAGCCCCCCCACCCGCGAGGCGACCACGGGAACCCCGCACGCCGCGGCCTCCAGAACCGCAACGCCCAGGCCTTCGCGACGGCTCGGCGCCACGAACACATCGAAGCCGTGCAGTTCCTCCGGAATCCGATCGTGGGAGATGCGCCCCCGAAACTCCGTTCGGTCAGAGATGCCCAGTTCCCGCGCCAGCGATTGAAGCGCCGCCGCTTCCGGTCCGCCCCCCACGACCCGAAGCCGCATGCGGTCTCCGGCCGGATCTCGTGTCCGGCGAAGAGTCTCCACGGCCCGCGCAAATCCCCGGAGCAGCAGGTCAATCCCGTAGACCGGCTTGAGCGATCGCACCGTCCCCACCGTGACGCTCCCGCCCGGCTCCGCTTTGGTGCGTGGCGAGAAACGACCCACATCCACGCCGAAGGGGGTCTGCGTTGCGGGAACCCCGGGGGCAAGATCGCGAACGCCGCGCAAGAGTGCCTGGCTGGTCGCGAAGATCCGGTCGGCCGAGGCCAGGTTGGCGCACAGGATCCGGCGGTGAATCCGGGACCGGTTCGGGAAGTACTCGATGTCGCTGCCCCACACAGACAGGGCGTGCGGGTGAAAGCGCGACAACCTCCCCAGTGTTCCGTATCCGCTGGCGAAGTGCGTGTTCAGGACTTCCGGCCTGATCGTCCGGAGGGCCGCGCGGACGCTTCGCGCGTTCAGCACATATCCGGCGGGCGCAGGCACGGGAAGGGGATGTATGTGGACTTCCGGGCGCAGGGACGGAGAAGGCGGATGCATGCTGATCAGGTGGATCTCCCGCCCGCGCGAGGCCAGCGCGTTCGCCCAGCGAACGACATGGACCGAGCCCGCCGACCCGAGAAGTGCGATTCGACGGATCATTCCGTGACCCCGCTTCGAAGGCGATCCGGATGGGCGTTCTGCGCGCCCTCCACTGTCGACCAGCGAAAGCCCCGCAGTGCGTCGCGAAGGTCCCGGTAGATCCGGGCGCGCTCCGGAGAGTTCCCGCGGCCGCCCAGAATGCCGAACTTCGCGTCGGCGCGGTAGAGGTGCGCGCGAAAGCCCAGTCGCCACAGCCACCGAAAGCGCAACCGACTCTCCGGCACTCCGCGAGATTCGATGAAGTACTGGTAGTCGGACAGCACCCGGGCGGCAAAGGGTGCCGCCTCATTCTGGCGGGTGGACGCCCCCCCTTCGTGAGCGAACCGCGCATCCGGCACCACCCCCACGCGCCCCCCCGTCGCCCGCGCACGGTCGCACCACTCCACATCTTCCTGGTAGAGAAAGTAGTCCTCGTCCATGGGACCGAGCGCGACGAGGTTCGTGCGAAGAACGGCCATGGCCGCCCCCGAGACCAGGTCCGTCGAGATCACGCCGCTCTCCCCGGCGATCACGCGGCGGACTTCCGCGCTCCTCCTGCGCGGGAGAAAGAACCCCTCCCGCAGAATGTCCCGAACCTCCGGGCGGCGACGCGCGCTGCAGCGATTCACCGCGCCGCTTCTGTCCACAATGGTGCCGCCCAAGAGGAAGTACTCCGGGTGGCTGCGGGCTGCCGAAGCCAGCCGGGCAACCGCCCCCTCCCCGGGAACCACATCCGGGTTCAGGATGACAAAGACATCGCCCGTGGCTTCGCGGAGACCCCGGTTCACTCCGGCCGCGTACCCGCGATTCTCTCGCTCGATGAGCACACGCACACCCGGAATCCGACGCTGGGCGGCAAGCTGTCCGCTGCCGTCGTCCGACCCGTTGTCGACCACGAGAATCTCGGACTCCTCCGCGCACGGACCTCTCGCGAGGCGCTCCAGGTGCCCGGCGAGTTCCGATCCGCCGTTGTAGTTCACCAGAATCAGCGAGACCGTCACGCACCCCCGGAGGTTGTCGTGGCTTCGTGCATTCGCTCCGCCATCGCGAGAAGAAACCACAGGAGGTAGTTGCTGCTCTCGTCACCCACGGGAATGACCATCCCCTGCACAAGAAACGCCGTGCCGCCCAGTATCAGCGCGGCTCTCGGCCATTCTTCCGGGCGCGACCTCCCCGGCGGTGGCCGACCCTTCGCCACATTCCTCGCGAAGAGCACAAAGAGTGCCACCATCAGCGCAAGCCCGGGCACGCCCATGGCCAGCGCGCGCTGAAGAAAGAGGTTCTCCGCGGTCAGCGCGACACTTCGAGCGTGGGAGGTGCGGTAATCCTGATCCAGACTTCGCGAAATCCCCCCCCATCCCACTCCGCGAACCGGGTGGTCCCGAACCACCTCCGCCACCTGGTGGTAGGTGATGATCCGGGCCATGGCGGAAGTGGACTTCCCGCTGAACACCTGGTCGAGTCGCCGGTAGAGAGCGTCCGGCGCGGACACCGTCCAGACGAGCACCAGTGCGGGCAGGATCACCAGAAGGCGGCGGCGCGAACCCAGCACGCTCCAGACCGCCACCGTCGACCCGACGGCCACGGCGCCGCCCACGGAGTAGGTGTGCTGGTTGCATGTGGCCGCGGCCACCACAACCGCGCCCAGGAACACGCGCCCCCAGACTCCCTGTCGACCGGACAGAAGCCCGAGCGCCAGCCCGAACCCCACGGACAGCGCATGCGAAAAGTGAAGCGCGTGATCGTAGGTGGAGAAGATGCGGAGCTTCATGTCGCCGGTCCCGGCATCGTAGGCGGCGTGCGCGGTCGCCCACCCCACATACGCCCCCGGCGTCACCGGCAGCGAGGCCTGATAGAGCCCGTAGGTCATGGCGACGGACAGCCCGCCGAGAAACGCCAGCAGCGATTGCCTGGCGTCCCCTGCCGTACGAATCTCGCTCTTCGCAATCACGAAGACCGCAAGTTGCGCCGCCATGCGGTGGACCGTCTCCAGTCCGTGAATGGGTTGCGGCGCTCCGTAGAGCCCCGCCGTGCTGATCGCGAGAATCGCAAGGCCGATGCGAAGTGTCGTGCTTCGCAGGAAGCCGGACAGGCCTTCCCGCCAGAGAGTCGCCCCGAGAAGCGTGAAGAGCAGAACATCGCCGTAGTAGAGGGTGATCGTCCCCAGCACATCCGAACCCAGCGGTTGCCTGAGCGGAATCGTGATCAACGCAAGCAGCCACGCGCCCCGGCGAAGGCCGACTTTCCAGATCAGTGCGCCGGACATCGCAAGCGTGAGAACCAGAAACGCCGTCTTGGCCGGAAAGAAAGCGACGCTGGTGGCCAGCGCCGCCATCAGCGTTGCGGCGATCACGCCTCGCCCGGCGGCCCCCGACAACATTCGTTCGCCGGTCATTTCGAATCAGCCTCCGGAAAAGTCGGGCCAGGGCATGGAGCGTCCAAGGACCTCCTCTAATCGTCGAACCTCCGGAAGGTACTTGTCGCGGAGCAGTTTCCGGGCGGCCGGGTCCGGAGACGGCTTGCCTCCCGTGCGCAAGAGCAGCCGATACCGAAAGAACTTCCTCACGCGGGACGGCAACCTCCGTCGAAGCCCCACCCATCGCGAACTCCCCAGCAGGCGGGCGAACGCCCGGTTCCTGGGTGCGCCATAAGCATTGTGTGCCGTGTCCAACCCTTCCGCGCTCACCCCGCCGGGGTCAATCCCGAGGAACTCACAGACTTCGCGCAGGGTCTGTTCCGTATCCCGCGTCATCTCCTCGAACACGAGGACCCGAACGCGATCCTCTCCGAATGTCTCGCGAAAACGAATCACGGCATCGCAGTACATCCCCAGTTCCACATAGAGCCGGGAGACGCCCCACCCCTTTTCCGTGCGGCGTTCATCCCGCGCGAGGGCTTCTGAAAAACTACCGCTCTCCAGGCCTTCCCGAACCCCCATCAGGTAGTGTGAGAACGCCCGCTCAATCGGGTTTCTCGCGATGAGGATGATCTTCGCGTCGGGGGATTTCCGGTGAATCCGGCGCGGGGCGTTGGGATCCCACGCATAGGAAGTGCTGGACTCTCCGACAATGGTCTTGCCGTTCGCCCCCGCGAAGAGGCGGCGGTACGCGACAGGGTCCGTCACCCGGAGCACCAGTCCGCGCGGGTCTGTTCCGGCATCGGAGAAGAAGTGCGGTTCCTTCGGTTCCGACATGTGAACTTCCGGGTGCCCGGCCAGGTGCCTGTGCAAAGAGGTCGTTCCCGAACGCGCCGCTCCGACAATAAAGAGGTTCGGCCAGCCGTCCTCGTCGATCACGATTGCGGCGACCCCGAGGGCGGGTCGCCCGCACCCCCGACCGCCCACGACCGGAATGACAGAAGCGCCTTGACGGGAAGAAGGTCCTCCATGGGGCCTCCGGCCAGTTGGGTTCGGGCCGTTTCCGTGACCAGCGCCACCCCCATGGTGCCCAGCAGGGCCAGCACGCAGGTCAGTACCACGATCAGGCTCCGTCGGGGTCTGGCCCTTTTGACGGGAGGAATGGCTTCGTCGAGAATGTCCACGGTTCGGAGGTCCCGCGCCTCCTGAATGCGCGCTTCCTCCAGTTGTGTCGTGAGAAAGGCGTAGACCTTCTCGCGAACCATCGCCTCCCGGGTCAGGTCCGCAAACCGCGCCCCAATGGCCGGGATGCCGGACAACGGAAGCAGTGCGCCGGACGCGCCGTGATCTTGCGCGCCCGTGCCCTCCAGGGCGTTCCTCTGCCGGGCGACCTCGCGGAGGCGTGCGTCCACTTCTTCCACGCGCATCTCCCCGGGAAGCGCATGGTCGGACAAGACTCCCCGGGTGATCTCCAGTTGGGCCTGCTGCGCCTGAAGTTCCGCGATGGCCTCGACGGTGACCCGTGTCTGTTCCGCCAGCGCGATCGCGCCGTGCTCTTCCTGAAACGCGCGAAGGTCGGAGGAAGCGGCCTCCAGTCGCGTCCGGCTCTCCGCGAGACAGCCCTCCACAAACTCCCGCGTTCGGCGGGCGTCTTCCACGCTGGCCCGGCGATTGTGCTGATCGAGCAGTTCCAAGAACAGGTTCGCCATGTCCGCGGCGCGTTGCCCGTCCCTGTCCTCCACGCGAACCTCGAGCATCCCCTCTGCCGTGGTGCGTACCGTGATGTGCTTGCCGAGTTTCTCCGTGGCGTGCTGCGGCGTTCGGGACCCGTAGACCTCTGTCAGGTCGAAGCGGTCGACAACCTTCGCGCGCACGCTGCGGCTCTTCAACACACCCAGCGCGATGTCTGTCTCCGGGGTTCTCGACAGCAGGCTTCGCGACGCCATCCCGCCGCCGAACTGATCCAACAGGCCCATCATCAGCGACCCGCCGGGCGAGCCCTTCTCGGGCGGCATGCAGGTTGCGGTCGCTTCATACCATCGCGGCAGGAGAAGACTCACCACCACAGACACGACCGCCGCAACCGCCGTCACCGCACAGACAAACCGCCGCCACGCGAAGAGCACCGAGCCGAGGGATTCCTGATCCACTGCGCCCTCCTAGTTGCCGGTGGCTTGATGGATGACGAGATACACGGTCGCCACCGACGCGGCAAAGCGGACCGTTTCCTGCGCGGTCTTCCACCAGTCCCGCTCCGGCTTCTCGGGTACCCAGATGACATCGCCGGGCAGCAGTTCCCCCGCCTTCCGGGACGGGACCCATTCTCCCGTGGCTCCGCGAATCACGCGGATCCGGCTCCGGCGCGCGCTGGAGGAATACCCTCCCGCGCGGTTCACATACCACGCCAGCGGCTTGCTCTTCACCCATGTCACGCGTCCAGGGCGAGCCACCTGGCCGGCGACCTCGATCGTCTCCGTCTTGCGGGGAATCGCGACGCGGTCTCCGTCGCGAAGGAGAATGTCCTCTCCCTTGTCTCCCGCCAGCAGTTGTTCCATGTCCACCACGAGAAGGCCCGGCCGTTGGCGTGACTTCGTCTTGAAGTACGCGTACTCCAGTTCTGTCATCTCCTCGATGGGAACCTGCTTGAGGCGTTCGTACTCCGCGTCGACGATGTCGCTCCTGGCAATGCGCACCACCGTGGCGTCGTGAAGAGAGGCTTCCGGCGTGAAGCCGCCGGAGCGACGGAGAACATCCGAGAGCAGGTCGGTGCCCTCGTTGATTCCGTAAAGCCCGGGCGACAGAAACTCGCCCTCCAGTTCGACATTGCGGGTCTCGTGCCAGTCCGGCCGGAACCGGATGTAGACCTGGTCGCCCTCGCTCAGGGTTCGCGCAAACCCCTGCGCCCACGGGAGAAGTTCCGATCGCGTGCGTGTTCCGTCCAGAAAGCTCCGGACCTCAATCGAATCCGCCCGCACTTCCCGGGACACGCCACCCGCGAGACCGACAAGCCCCTCGACGGTTTCACCCGGGACAAACTCATACGCGTTCGGCTCTTCGACCGACCCGTGAATGGACACCTGTCCCTTGGCGAAGGGAACGAGGATGACATCTCCGTCGAGAATGGGGGGATTCACATCCAGGTCTCCCAGCGCCTCATAGCGCGCCAGGTCCACGCGGCGTTCCTCGCCACCGGGCCGGGTAATGCGAATGTTGCGCCGGCTGCCGCCGTCGAGTACACCGCCCGCCGCGTTCACCAACCTGCCCGCGCGATCGAGTGCGGTGCCGATGCGCGGACCGGGGTTGGCCACCGCGCCGAGAACATGCACTTCAATCCGGCGAAGCCCGGTCAACGCAATGCTCACCGCCGCCTCGCGATACTGTTCCCCGATGCGGGAGAGCGCCGCGGCGCGCGCCCCCGTGAGCGAAAGGCCCGCCACCGGAACGACCGCGATGCCCGGCAGGACAAGGTTCCCTTCCGGGGTCACGGCGGCTGCCAGCGAGACCACCTCTCCGGCGCGGATGGTGACCGTGAAGAGGTCGCCCGGACCCACCATGTAGACATCCGGGTCGATCGGGCCGGACAGGGCACCCTCGCGCACTTCCACGGCGGGCGGCGGCACCGGGGTCGGGTCGGGGATGTCCGTGGCGACTGCGGGAGCGACCAGAAGCAGGGCAACCGCCAGAGCGTGAAGAATCGCGCGGGTCATGGACGCGTACCCTGCCTTTCCGGAGTCTTGCCAACAAGAGCGGCAATATCCGGGGCGCCTCCGCGCGGTGTCAAGGCGCATCCCCGCCTCGCGCCGTAGGGCCAAGCCATGCGCCGTGGATTCGCCCGAGGAAGGTGAAGGCGGGTTCCGGGAACGGCACGGTTCCGTCGGTCGTCGTCTCTTTCGGGTCCTCTGCGCTGGGGTGCCGAAGGGGGGTCCGGACAAGCCGCCCGTCGAGAAGCGCAAACCGCCGGGCGCAACCGCCGTCCAGTGGGCCCGCATCGGACGAAATGTGGAGTCTCCCGGAGTGGTCGCGAAGAAGATAGCGGTGGTCCAGACTCCAGAGTTGCGGCCCTCGCGATGGTGCCGTCACCAGGTGCGTGCGTGCGAGAATCCCGTCTGTCGGGACATCCGGCCCCGGGTAAAAGTGGACTTCGAAGTGTTCGGCCAGCGCCTCGTGCGGGTGGGTGATCCTGCCCGGACGAAAGGTGTCCGAGTCTCCGGGTTCCAGTTCGGCGCGATCCCGCTCTCCCAGAAGCCGACCCGGGGCGGTGTCCAGCGCCTGCGCCATCGCGGCAAGGTGCCGAAGGCTCGGCTTCCTGCGCCCGGAGAGCATTTGTGAGAGATACGATTCACTGATGCCGATGCGACGCGCCAGTTCCCGTCGCGTCAGGCCGCGCTTTTCCAGGAAGAGCGCCAGATTCCGGTGGAACGGCTCCAGCGCGCGCGACCGGTAGAACTCCTGCAGAGCGCCTTCGTCCAGCGGGTCGGGAAGAACATCCGCGTCCGCGCCGATCCCCACAGCCACCTCCGCCCCGCCGGAAGAGCCGCGGCCCCTCGGGCGAACCAGCGTCCTCGGGCGGTGCGCACCCCCGGAAGGCGCGGGTCCACCGGGCGCGGCGGCCACCCCTCCGCGAAGCATCCGCCGAAGGTCGGCCGCCCGCGTGGCCCAGAGCGCCCAGTCGCCGACACTCCCCTCCGCGGAGGTCGACGCCTCCCATTCCGACTCCAGCGACTTCGCCACGGCGTCGCCCGCCGCACCGGAGAGTTGTGGACGAAAACCACCCCCCTTCGCGAAGGCCGCCTCCGTGAGTCGCACAGCCGCTCCCGGCGCCCCCGCACGAAGCAGTGCTTTCACAAGCGCCTCCAGGCGCGCGCCCGCGGTGTTTTCGTCATCCAGAGCCTCGCCCAGCCATCGGGCGAACTCCCGCTCGCCCCAGGAATCCCGGATTGCGAGTGATGCGGTCTGCCGGATATCCAACGGTGTCCTCCTTGCGCGATGCAGGCTACCACCCCCGGCACACCTCCACCACCCCGACCTTGACGGCCTCCCGGGCACCCCATATTGTACTTTCACGGTCCGTGCGGGAGTTTTCGCACTGGCAATCCAGCCCTGCGCGGACCTGCCCCCCGGTCGCGCCGCGCCGGGCGGCCGTTTCCCGGGTGGTTTGCTTTTCGTTGCGCGATCTTCCGCGTGGAAGTGTGTCTCTGGTTGTGGGGGGCGGCGGATGTCCGTTCAGTCGGAACATGTCTTTACGCGGAAGGAGTTCGAGGCCCGCATTCTGGGTCCCTTCTTCCCGCCGGAGTGCCCGTGGGCGGAACTCGGACGATCACTTCTGGAGTTCGGTTGGAGCCTCGACGGGCGTTGCCACACCCAAGACTGGCACGGCAGGGTGGACCGGCTCGCGGTGTTCAGTCTTCCGTTCCACCTTCGTGCGGAGGAGGTTCCGAAGAATTATCTGGGCATTTACCGCTGGGGGGCGGAAGATCCGGGCGTACGGGTGGAGGCTCTTCTGGCTTCCCGCGTGCAGGATCAGGAGATCGCCCGCTATGATCCGGGAGGACGGTTTCTCCGCAACGAGAAGGGGCACCCCTGGGCGTTCATGAAGGAGCGCGGGGAGTTCGACTACATGGTGCCGCTCATTCTGGCGGCACGGAGCGCCAAGCTGATGACCGAACGCCGGGGAGGGCCCCGGCGCGGTTGGGACGAAGGGGAGTTTCATGAGTAGCGACCGACCCACCCGACGCAAATCCTGGATTCCACCCGCACCGGACTCTGAGGTCACGGATCCTGAGCCCGAGGATCTGCAGGAGGAACCCGCCGATTCCCCGTTGGGGCGGCTGTCTGTGGTCTGCCTGGACGGAACCGAGCGGGTTGTGAACGCCGTCCCCATGCCCGAATCGGTGACCGGCCCACGCGCCCACTGACCTCGCGCTCGCTGCTTGTCGGCGGGCCGGACACTCGCGTACCATCCCGCCCATGCGTATCCGTTATGTCGATGGGGACAGGTTCCGCAAGGCGGTCCTCGCGGGGGCGGAGGGAATCCTCCACACCCGGGACCACCTGAACCGCATCAATGTCTTCCCGGTCCCCGACGGGGATACGGGAACGAACATGGCACTGTCGCTTTCGGCCATTGCCGGTGCGCTGCGCGATTCCCGCGACCGAAACCTGGACCGGGTCAGTCGCGCGGTGGCGGAGGCGTCCGTCCTTGGCGCAAAGGGAAACAGCGGAACCATCCTTGCGCACTGGTTCCTCGGCATGGCACAAGGTCTCTCCGGGAACGCGCGGATCGGCAGTTCGGAACTGGCACGCGCCATGACGGATGCCACCGACGCGGTGTACGGGGCGCTCGACGATCCCGTCGAGGGCACCATTCTCACCACCATGCGCGCAGCCAGCGACGCCGCACAGAAAGCGTCCGATGCCGGGCAGGATGTTCTGGGCCTTCTCGACGAAGTGACTGCCGCCGCTCACGAGGCACTTGCGCAGACGCCGGACCTCTTGCCTGTGCTGCGCGAGGCGAAGGTGGTGGACGCGGGCGCACAGGGATTCGTGAACTTCCTGGACGGCGTTCGAAACCAGATTCTCGGGAAGCCGTCGCCGGGCCTTTCGGAAGAGGTTCTCCACGAGGCCATCGTCCATCCGAAGGGAGACCATGGCGATCTCGCGGAGAGGTTCTGCACGGAAGTGGTGGTGCGCGGCGGCGGCTACCACCCGGAGAGGCTTCGCTCCCGTTTCTCGGGGCTCGGGAGTTCGCTTCTGGTGGCCGCGACACCCACGCTCTTCAAGCTGCACATTCATACGAACCACCCGGAAGAGGTCTTTCGCATCGCGGGGCGCCTCGGCACCATCGAAGAGCGGAAGGTGGACGACATGTCACTCCAGAGCCGTGACAGCGCGGTCGGCGGGATCGCTCCGATCGTGTCGCTGGACCAACAGGGCGAGACCGTCGCGATTGTCTGCGATTCCACGGGCGACCTTCCCGAGGAGGTCCGTCAGGAACTGGGAATCGAGATCGTGCCTCTACAGATTCTCTTCGGCGACGAGGTCTTCCGCGATCAGGTGGACCTTTCTACCGATGAGTTCTACCGCAAGCTTCGGGACGAGGGCGGGTCTCCCACCACCAGCCAGCCCCCCCCCCGCGCATTCGTGGAAGCGCTGGAGAGAATCCGGGCCGACCGCGAAGTGGTGGTGCTGGCAATCTCGGGGAAGTTGTCCGGTACGGTTCGGTCGGCGAAAAGCGGGATCGCGCTCATGCCGGAACGGCGAGTGGAACTCTTCGACAGTCGGAGCGCAAGCCTGGGGCTTGGGATGCTCGCAATGAACGCGGCGCGGTTGGCCAGGCGGGGCGCCTCCGTCGACGAGATTCTCCGATGGTTGCGCGCCTGGCGGGAGGAGACCGGAATCGTCTTCACGGTGGCAACGCTGGAATACCTCCGGCGCGGCGGGCGCGTGAATGTCGCGCAAAGCCTGATCGGGAACCTGTTCGACATGCGACCCGTGTTGTCGCTCATCAATGAAGAAGTGCGATCGGTGGCACGCGGCCGAGGCGACGCCGACGCACGCACGAAACTCGTGAGCGAACTGCGAGAACGACTCCCCGAGGGCGCGCGCATTCGTCTGGGGATGGTCGGCGACATGGACAACGAGACCGTGAAGTATGTGGAGCAGAGGATGCGAAAGCAGTGTGAGGTCGTGGAGGTCCTGCGCGGCAAGTTCACCGGCGTGGTCGGCGCGCACACGGGCCCCGGCACCTGGGGTGTGGTTCATCAGCGCGTGACGGACGACGACCCGTTGCTGACCGACCGCTAGCCGGTACTCACCAGTTCCTGCATCACGCGGGCGTTCTCGGCGGCCTGCCCCGCGTAGCAGTTGTTGAAGAAGACAAAGGTCCGGTCTGCCTGGCCCGCCGCGTGACGGATCTTCTTCGCCCAGTCAGTGAGTTCCTTGTCCGAATAGAGATAGTCGTACCGGTCCTTCCCGGACCGCCCCCACCATGCGTCCCGGTTTCGGCCGTGAAGTCGGACATAGCCGGTTCCGTTGGTGACTTGATGAACCGGCGGAAGAAGTCCCGGAAGGTTCGGCTCGTCCGCCGAGCACCACCCGAGCCGGTGATCTTCCATGAACCGGTATACCGCCTCCCTGGCCCACTCTTCCCGGCGAAACTCCACAAAGAGCGGGATCTCGGGCAGGCGACGCCGAAGGTCCGCAAGGTGCCGGCGGCTTCGCGGGGTATTGCGGAAGCGCCACGGGAACTGAAGCAGCACGCCGGAAAAGCGTCCCGCTTCCCGCATGGGCTGGAGCGCGTCGACAAAGGGGTCGCAGATGGCCCCGCTCTTCCATTCGGCGGGGTCGTGCGTCATGCCGCGATACGCCTTTACGATGAACCGGAACCCGTCCGGCGTGCGGTCCACCATGCGCCCGAGTAGCTTCGTGTCCGGCATGCGGTAATAGGTCGTGTTCACCTCCACGACGGAAAACCGGGTCGCATAGTGGGGAAGCATGTCCGTGTTGCGTGTGCCCGGGGGGTAGAAGGGTCCCTTCCAGTCCGGGAAACTGTATCCGGAGGTGCCGACAAGAACTTCCGGGCGCGGCGCATCAACCATGGCCCACCGGTCGGTGGTCCCGGGGTCCCGGGTTCCCCGAGAAGAGTTCCGGGGCGTCGTCGGCAAAGAGAGCCCGCAGTTTCTGCCACTCCTCCGGCGGGGCAATCACGGTGAAGCGCACTTCTTCCCCGGAGCGATCCTCCGCCAGCACATTCGTTCCGGAGCGAAGCCGTGCGAGAAGCCTGCCGCAACTCACGGGGACCGGTCCTGATGCGCGAATCCAGTCGCGGCTGATTCGCTCCCGGATCGCGCGGCACACCTCGCCCAATCCGTCTCCGGTGAGCGCGCTGGCGTGGACCGTGTCCGGTTCCGCCGGATCCTTCCCGCACAACCCCGGCCACGCGTCCGGTTTCGCAATGTCCATCTTGTTGAAGATAGTGAGGGTCGGGATTTCGCCCGCCCCAATCTCCCGCAAGACCGACTCCACCGCCTCCGACATTTCCTCCGCCACCGGAGACGCGGCGTCCACCACATGGAGGAGCAGGTCTGCCGAGGACACCTCTTCGAGCGTGGCCCGGAACGACTCCACCAGCGTGTGGGGAAGCCGTCGAAGAAAACCCACGGTGTCCGTGAGTGTTGCCCGGTACCCGGGACCGAGCGGAAGAACGCGTGTCGTGGCGTCCAGCGTCTCAAAGAAACGATCACGGGTCGGCACCTTCGCCTTGGTCATGGCGTTCATGAGGCTGCTCTTTCCCGCGTTCGTGTAGCCAACCAGCGCAACGCGGAACGGGCCGTCATGAAGCCTCCGCCTGACGGGTCCCTGCGCATCCATACTGCGGAGCTTCTTCTTGAGGTTGGCCAGTCGGCTCCGGATGCGCCGGCGGTCCACTTCGATCTGCGTCTCCCCGGGTCCGCGCGTTCCGATCCCGCCGCCGAGCCGCGACAGGTGCTCCCAAAGGCGCGTCAGGCGCGGGAGCATATACTCCAACTGGGCCGCCTCTACTTGAATGCGCGCGCGGGGGGTTCTGGCTCTTCGCGCGAAGATATCCAGGATGAGTTCCGTTCGGTCGAGGACCTTCAGGTGCGTGGCTTCCTCCAGATTGCGCGCTTGGGCCGGGGAGAGGTCGTGGTCGAGAAGCAGGAGGTTCGCTCCCGCCTCGCCTGCCTTTTCGGCAATCTCCGCCGCCTTTCCCGCACCGATGAATGTGCGCCCGTCCACCCGGCTGCGGCTCTGGAGTTCGCGCCCGACCACACGCGCACCGGAGGCGCGCGCCAGTGTGGCCAGCTCGTCGAGGCTCTCCTCACAGGCGGACCGATCCACCGCCGGAAGTCGAAGCCCCACGACAATCGCCGCTTCGTCCGGTTCTGATTCTGTGGACCCTCGACCCACCGGTTGCTCCGGCGGGCGATCTCGCTCCGAGCGACGCCTTCTTCCCAACAGTGCCCCCTGTTCGCGCGCGTCTTCGTGGACTTGACATCGCGTGGATCGTACTTGAAAGTCGGTGCGGTTCACTGGTTTCGACGCTAGCAGAGCGTTTCAGGCAGTGTCAATGCGCGGCCCTGTCGGGGCAACCGGCACGCGCCGCCGCAATCATGGAACATGGTGTCCGCAGACAGGAGTCGAGCAAGATGCCGACATTTCAGGCCTACCGCATCCTTCGGGGGACCGCGTTCGTCGTCCTCGGCCTCCTGCCGCTTGCGGCGAGTGCGGCCACTCTGCATGTCCCGGCGGACTATCCCGCCATTCAGGACGCCATTGAGCACGCGGAGTTCGGCGACACCGTTCTCGTGGAACCCGGAACCTATCAGGAGAATCTCTTCCTGAAGGACGGCCTCATTGTGAAGTCGGTGGCGGGTCCGGATGAGACGATCATCACCTACGGCGGCCCTTCGAAGAATGAAGCGGTCGTGCTGGCGCAAAGTTGCAGCAACTCCACCCAGTTGATCGGGTTCACTGTGACCGGGGCGGATCTTGCCAAGCGGGGAATCCTGCTGAATGCGGAGACGGAGATTGTCATCCAGCATGTGAAGGTCACGGCTTGCACTTACGGGATCGCCATTCATGGGCGCTCCAACCCGTTCCTGCACTGGTGCGATGTCAGCGCCTGCACGAAGGCGGCCCTGTTCGTGCAGTATGCCACCGCCGATGTGAAGTACTGCACCTTCACCGGTTGCGAAGCGTTTGGTGTGTACATCACCGGCACCTCGGAAGCGTTGTCCTTGAAGGAGTGCGCGTTCTCGGACAACTTGTTCGTGGGGATTCAGGCCTCCGATGCGGAGTTCTCCGTGGAAGGCGGCTCGGTGAACGGAAACGGGGACACAGGCATTCTCGCGCAGAGTTCGTCAGTCATCGTCACCAATGCGACCATCGAGGACAACATCAATGTCGGCGTCGTGTTCGAAGATGCTGGCGGCGTGATCGATGGATGCTCCATTGCCAGAAACAGTTTCGGTGTCGTGGCGTCCGGCAAGAGTGCGCCTTCGCTCGTACGAAACACCTTCCTGGACAACCCCAGTTATCACCTGGGCATCGAGGGAACCGCCACGCCGACGATCGGCGGGGACCTTGACAGCGCAAACGACTTCCTGGGTGAGGCCAAGTTCCTGCTCCAGTCGTCTTCCACCGAAGATGTCGTGGCTACCCACAACTACTGGGGCAAGCCGTGTGTTCCAAAGAAGCGCACGAGCGCCACGGAGGGGGAAGTGGCGACCTCCCCGTGGGCCTCCAAGGACCACAGCCGAACCTGGGACGACTGCGCGGCGTCCCGACAGGCCAACGCAAAGGCGAAGAAGGCCGCAGAGGCCGCGGCCGCGAAAGAGGCGGCTGAAAACGCTCCCCCGGACAGCACCGTTGGTGCGGCGAGCGTGGACGGTGCGGGTGCCGCCCCGGGCACCGAGACGGCTGACGGCTGACGGCTGACGGCTGACGGCTGACGCTTGGTCGCCGACTCTCAACGCCGCGTGGCTCTCTCTACAATAGTCCGCCGGTCAGTGACCCGTTCGGGTCTCAGGCTTGAGTGTCCTCGTTGCTGTTCTCGGAAACCGCTCGCGCCACACTGACCACAAGATCCTCCGGGCCGGGCTTCATGAGTCGGACGCCCTGTGTGTTCCGCCCGATCTCCGAGATGTTGTCGATGGAGAGCCGGATCACCACGCCCACCTTCGTGATGATCATGATCTCGTCGCCCGACACAACCTCTTTGATGCCCACCATGGCGCCGTTTCTGGTCGAAGCCTTGATCGTGAAGATGCCCTTCCCGCCACGGCGCGTAATCCGGTAGTCCGAGAGCGCTGTCCGCTTGCCGAAACCGTTTTCGGTCACGACGAGAATGCTGGAGACCTCGTCCCGGATGCACACCATGCCGACCACATGCTCGCCCCCTTCAAGCTCCACGCCGCGAACACCACGCGCCGTGCGCCCCATGGCGCGAACATCCTTCTCGACAAAACGAATGGCCTTCCCGCCGCTCTTTGCCAGGAGAATATCGTGGTTTCCATCGGTAATGGATGCGCCAATCAGTGTGTCTCCCTCGTCCAGGCCGATCGCAATGATCCCGGCCTTTCTCGGCCGCGAGAACTCGGTCAGGAAGGTCTTCTTGATGGTGCCGTTGCGGGTCGCCATCACCAGGAAGTGGTCCTCCGTGAACTCCTTCACGGGAACGAAGGCGCGGACGGCCTCTCCCTTTTCAAGCGGAAGCATGTTGATGATGGCCTTGCCGCGCGCAGAGCGCCCACCTTCCGGAATCTGGTGGACCTTCAGCCAGTGACAGCGGCCCCGGTCCGTCAGGAAGAGAATGTACTGGTGCGTGCTGGCGACGAAGAGGTGTTCGATGAAGTCCTCGTCCCGCGTCTTCGCACCGGTAATGCCGCGGCCGCCACGACCCTGTCTGCGGTAGGTGCCGGTCGGGAGGCGCTTCACATAACCGTGGTGACTGATCGTCAGGACCATGTCCTCTTCGGCGATGAGATCTTCGATCCGGAACTCTCCCTCCGCGTCGATGATCTCCGTGCGGCGTTCGTCTCCAAACGCCTTGCGCACTTCCGAGGTCTCTGTCTTCACCACCTGAAGAATGTTTGTTCGTGAAGAGAGGATCGTGTTCAGTCTTTCAATCAGTTGGAGAAGTTCCACATACTCGGTCTCGATCTTGTCCCGCTCCAGGCCGGTGAGGCGGCCGAGGCGCATGTCGACAATGGCCTGTGCCTGAACATCGGAGAGTTTGAACTTCGTCGAAAGTGCTTGCTTTGCTTCATCCGGCGTCTTGGACGCTCGAATGGTCTTGATGACGGCATCGATGTGGTCCAGGGCGACCTTCAGCCCTTCCAGAATGTGCGCTCGCTCTTCCGCCTTCCGAAGTTCAAACTCCGAGCGCTTCTGGACGATGACCACCCGATGTTCAATGAAGTGCGTGAGCATCTTCCGAAGCGTCAGGACTTGCGGGCGTCCGTTCACAAGCGCAATCATGTTGGCCCCGAAGGTGTCCTGAAGTCGCGTGTGCTTGAACAGTTGGTTCATGACCACATGCGCGTTTGCGTCTTTCTTGAGAACAATCACGATCCGCATCCCGTCCCGGTCGGATTCGTCTCGAAGGTCCCGGATTCCGGTGATGGTGCCGGCCCGGACACAGTGCGCAATCTTCTCGATGAGTTCCGACTTCTTCAGTTCGTACGGGATCTCCGTAATGATGATCGTCTCTCGCCCGTCTTTTCCGTCGGTCTCGATACTGGCGCGCGCGCGCAGGATGACCGACCCGCGGCCCGTCAGGTAGGCTTCCCGGATTCCCTCGCGGCCATAGATGATGCCGCCTGTCGGAAAGTCCGGTCCGGTTACCAGTTGGAGAAGGTCCTCGTCGTTCAAGTCGGGGTCGTCGATGAGTGCGTCTATGGCTGCACACACCTCTCCGGCATTGTGGGGCGGAATCTTCGTGGCCATCCCGACCGCAATCCCGTGGACCCCGTTGGTAAGCAGGTTTGGAAAGCGGGCGGGGAAGACGGTGGGTTCGGTGCGGGTTTCGTCGTAGTTGGGGACGAAACTGACCGTCTCCTTCTCCAGGTCTTCCATCATCGCCACGGCGGGTTTCGTCAGCCGGGCTTCCGTGTACCGCATGGCGGCCGGATTGTCGCCGTCGACTGAGCCGAAGTTCCCCTGCCCGTCCACCAACTGGTAGCGAAGGCTGAAGTCCTGCGCCATCCGGCAGAGCGTGGGATACACGACGCCTTCGCCGTGCGGATGGTAGTTCCCCGAGGCATCGCCCGCGATCTTCGCGCACTTTCTGTGTTGCGAGCCGGGATTCAACTTCAGGTCATGCATGGCCAGAAGAACGCGTCGCTGAGAGGGCTTCAGGCCGTCCCGGACATCCGGAAGCGCCCTGGAAACGATGGTCGACATGGCGTAGTCGATGTACGAGGTTTTCAGTTCGTCCTCGATGTCCACCGGTATGATTCTGTCTCGTCCTACGGCCATGAGGGCACCTCTGGCGGCCGCACCCCGGGGCATGGTCCGCCTTGTTGTCTAGGCATCAAGATTCTGAACTCGATCCGCGTTCTCTTCGATAAACTTCCGACGAGGCTCCACGACTTCGCCCATGAGCAGAGCGAACATATTGTCCGCTTCAGGACCGTCTTCCAGGCGGACGCGACGCATCACCCGACGCTCCGGATCCATCGTTGTTTCCCAGAGTTGGTCCGGGTTCATCTCTCCAAGGCCCTTGTAGCGCTGGACATGAATCCCGCGCGCTTCCTTCTTTCCGGCCGTGAGTTTCTTCACATACCGGTCTTTTTCCTCTTCGGAGAAGGCGTAGAGTTCTTCCTTGCCCTTCTTCACGCGGAAGAGGGGGGGCGCCGCAATGTAGAGGTGTCCCTGCTCCACCAACGGCACCATCTGCCGGAAGAAGAAAGTCATGAGCAGTGTTCGGATGTGCGACCCGTCCACATCGGCATCGGTCATGATGATCACCTTGCCGTAGCGGATCTTGGACACATCAAAATCTTCCGCAATCCCGGCTCCGATGGCCATGACCATGGCCTGGACTTCCTTGTTGGCGAGGATTTTGTCTACGCGGTTCTTCTCAACATTGAGAATCTTCCCGCGGATCGGAAGGATGGCCTGCGTGCGGCGATCCCGGCCCTGTTTTGCGGTGCCCCCTGCCGAATCTCCCTCCACGATGAAGATCTCGCAGTCATCCGCGTTCTTCATTGAACAGTCCGCCAGTTTTCCTGGAAGTGTGGAGTTCTCCAGCGCGGTCTTCCGGCGGGTCAGGGCGCGGGCCTTGCGGGCCGCATCCCGGGCGGTGGCGGCGGCCACTGCCTTGGAGATAAGCTTGCGGCCGATCGGGGGGTTCTCCTCAAGGAAGTTGCCCAGGTGTTCCCCGACAATCTGCTCCACCAACCCCTTCACATCCGAGTTGCCAAGTTTGGCTTTGGTCTGCCCCTCGAACTGCGGGTCGGTCATCTTGACGGACACGATGGCGGTCAAACCCTCGCGGGCATCGTCTCCGGAAATGTCCTGAATGCTGTTCTTCCCGGCTTTCAGGAGATTGTTCTTCTTCGCGTAACCGTTGATGGTCCGGGTCAGGGCCGCCTTGAAGCCTGAGAGGTGGGTCCCCCCGTCGACGGTGTTGATGTTGTTCGCAAAGGAGTAGATGATCTCGCTGTAGCCGTCGTTGTACTGAATGGCTACCTCCACTTCCACAAAGTGCCCGTCTCCGGTCTCCCGCTCTCCGGTGAAGTGAATGGGCTTCTTGTGCAGCACCACGCGGTTTTCGTTGAGATAGGTGACATACTCGGAGAGACCGCCCTTGTAGAGGAACTCGTGGGACTTGCCGGAACTCTCCTCCAGAATGGTGATGGTGAGACCGCTGTTCAGGAAGGCGTGTTCGCGGAAACGAGCGGAGAGGCGATCAAAGTGGAACTCTGTTGTCTCGAAAATCTCCGGGTCCGGCGCAAACAGAATGCGCGTACCGTTCTTCGCGGAAATCCCGATTGTCTTGAGCTCTTCCTCCGGCTTTCCGCGTTCGTAGCACTGAAACCACTTCTGTCCGTCGCGCGAAACTTCCACTTCCAGGCGACTGGACAGTGCGTTGACCACCGACACGCCCACACCGTGAAGACCGCCGGACACCTTGTAGGTTTCTGAGTCGAACTTCCCGCCCGCGTGAAGCGTGGTCATGATGACCTCGACCGCCGGTCGGCCCTCTTCCTTGTGCGTGTCGACGGGAATGCCGCGCCCGTTGTCTTGTACGGAGACGGTGCCGTTCTTGTGAAGCACCACATCCACCCGGTCACAGAAACCTGCGAGCGCTTCGTCGATGGCGTTGTCCACCACCTCATACACCAGGTGATGGAGCCCCTCCGTTCCGGTGGATCCAATGTACATGGCGGGCCGAACACGAACCGCCTCCAGTCCCTTCATGACCTGGATGCTGTCAGCCCCGTACTCTGTATTGCCGTTTCCGGTTTTCTTCTTGTTTGTCACAGTCTCTTCCACGTCAGCAATTCTCTTCCACTTTGGGTGGAATCCGCCCCGTTGCCGATTCCGACCCCCCGTCCCTCTCCCTGCGCGCCTTGTCGGATTCACGAGCAATCCGGCGAAGTTGCTTTCTGTGCGCATCCGCATCAAACATGGGGACTGTTCGAGGCTCCTCCGCGAGATCCTCGGCGATGCCTTCGGTTTCCGCAGTGCTCCGGACAACCGGGCGAAGGGGTTCCGGGTGCGGGGATTCGCTTGCGTCCCCTTCCAGAAACACCAACTCCCGCGCGACCACGCGCCCTGCCGCCTTGTTGAACTTTTCGAGTATGTTCTTTCTGTGGAACACCAGTTCTTGTCTGAGTGCCGCCCCCTCCGCCACCACAATCAACCGCCCCCCGGCGACACGCAGCGGCCGGGTTCTCTCGGCAATCCCTCTGCCCACACACTCCGTCCATGCTTCCAGTGCGCGGGTTTCCGCAAACCGCCGCCCCAGAGCTCCGGCTTCCCCGAGAACTTCGAGTACTTCCCCGACCCGTTTCATCGCCGGAATCTCCTCCCGACGGGACCGTGCCTGGGGGGCGTCCCGGAACCCCTTTTGCTCAAACTCTGTGGCAGAATACGACATTTGCGCAAAGCGCGGGACCCTTTATTTCCACGGGTTCGGGCGTTTTTCACGACTCGCTTTCCGCCTCTGCTTCCTTCTCAAGAACCGCCCCGTCCAACACACGATGCACGAAGAACTTCCGGTCTTCCAGTTCCGCCAGCCAGCCTTCCCTGGCGGTCGCCATGAGAATCTGTCCTTCCATTTCCACGCGGGACAAGAACCCCTCCGCCGCGCGGTGATCCAGTACGGCAAACATCTCGTCCACAAGCAGAATGGGCTGTTGTCCGGCAGACTCCCGAACGAGTTCCGCCTGGCACAGCTTCAGAAACATGGCGCCCAGTTGCTGTTGTCCCAACGACCCGAACCTCCGAAGGTCCCGCCCGCCAAGTGTCAGGTGAATGTCGTCCCCTTGGGGTCCCTTCGTGGTGTACCCCTGTGCGAGGTCCTTCTCCCGCGTCTCGCGGAGCGCCTGGCGGAATGCCTCCGCGGGGCTCTCTCCCTCCCAGCAAATAGCGGGCCGGTAGGAAACGCCCAGAGACCCCGCATCCGGGAAGGAGCCTCTCGAAAGCGGCCCCAGGGTTCCAGACACCCGGCCCACCAGGTCCGCTCGTCGGAGGAACAGCCTCGTTCCGAGCTCCACTACCTGTTCGTCCCAGGGTTCTCTGTGTCTGGCAGCCTCTGTGCGCCCCCGGGACTGGACAAACAACCGTGACAGCGTTTCGTTCCTTTGGCGGATGGCGCGCTGATAATCGCGAAGGAGTTGCATATACTCGGCCGACACTTGACAGCCGATGATGTCCAGATACCGGCGGCGCACCCGCGCACCTTGCTGCACCAGTTCAACATCTGCCGGAGCGAAAGACACCACCTTCACGGCGGCAACCAGGTCTGACCCCCGAGCCGGTTCCTTGTCGATCAGGATTCGCTTGCGACGGCCTTCGCGGTATTCGATCTCGATGCGAACGGAGGTGTCGGAGGAGGAGGAGACAAGCCGGGCCCCCACGCGGAATCCCGACGCGCCATGCCGAACCATGACCGTGTCCCGTGAGGCCCGCATGGACTGGCCGCTACCCAGAAGGTGCGCGGCTTCCAGAATGTTCGTCTTCCCGTGCCCGTTGGGTCCCACGAACACATGGTGTCCGGGGGTCAGCGCGAGCTCCAGCGACTCGTACCCGCGAAAGTCCGTCAACGACAGATGTGCCAGCCTCATCGCGGCCGCCCGTCATGCAGCCCGCGTCGCGTCAACGCCAGCTAGTCCACAAGCCGGAGAGGCATGATCAGGCAGAGGTAGTTTTCCTCTTCGCCCTGTTCCAACGGCTCGACAAGCCCCGCGTTCAGCGGCGTCCCGAGCGAAAGAAGCACCTCTTCGGTTTCCATGTTGCGCAGAATCTCGTTCAGGTAGACCGCGTTGTATCCGGCACTCATTTCCTCTCCGCCGTACTGAGCGATCACATGGTCCTCCCCTTCGCCCACATCCTGTGTGCGTGCGGAGAGCACGACCTCGTCCGGCCGGATCGTCAGGCGAACCTGGTGCGTCAGCGTGTCGGACTGAACGCTCACCCTCTTCAGGGCTTCCGAAAGCGCCAGGCGGTTCATGACCACCTTCTTGTCGTTGTCTTTCGGAATGACATCCTGATACTTCGGGAAAGGCCCTTCAATGAGGCGCGTATGCAGGGTCGTTCCTTCGAATCGGAAGATGGCGTGATCCTCGGCGATCTTCGCTTCGAGGTTCTCTTCCACGGTGTCCCCGGTCAGGCGAAGCACCTGCTGAAGTGCCTTCGTCGGCACAATGACCGACAGTGCCGGGCTGATGTCGAGTTTCGCGGGAACGCTGATTCGGGCAAGCCGATGCCCGTCGGTCCCGACCATCGTCATGGTGTCGCCACCGACTTCCCAGAGCACGCCGGTGAGCGCGCGACGGGTTTCATCGCGGGACACACAAAAGACGGTCATGCGAATGACTTTTCGAAGTTGCGCGGTGGAAATCGAAACGCCCTTCTTAAAGCCCATGCCCGGAACTTTCGGGAACTCCGACGCATCCATTCCGAAAATGCGGAAGTTCGCCCGACCCGCGACGATAAGAACCGCGGACTTGTTCACTTCGATGACCACATCCGCCGACGGATCCAGCAGTTTCACAATCTCGGAGAATCGGCGAGCCGGGAGGGTAATGGCTCCTTCGGTCGTGATCTCTCCATCCATCACGGTGGAAATGGCCAGGTCCAGGTCGGTGGCGGTGAGGCGAATCTCTCCGCCCTGGGCCTGAAGGAGCAACTGCCCGAGGACCGGCATGGTGGTTTTTTGCGGAACGACGCTGAGTACGCGATCCACCGCGGACGCGAGCGCACTTTGTGAAATACGGAGTTTCATGGATCCCCTGCCTTCGGAGGAGGTCTGGGAGCGCGTGCTCTTGCTTACGGTCTCGGGCATCGGTTCACTCCCGGAATCCGAGTGAGAATAAGGAAGAATCTCCCTGATTGGAGGATTCGTCCACAGGCTTTCTTCTTCTAGTGTGCCTGATTAAGAGAACAGCAGCAGTAGTAGGTTCGGTGGATACGGGGACAACGCGGGAGGGGAACGAGAGGAACTCCCGGCCCGCAAGGGATTTCGCATTTTCTGCGGCGGTTCCGCACTGTGGATGAGTGGTGGACGCGAGTGGGCAACCCTGCGGGTTGTCCACAGGCGCGACGATATACGCAAGGTATCCCCGACGATATCCTCCGGTCATCCACGAGCAGAAACGCGTCATGTCAGTTCCTCAGTGAGGCGGCCAACCGCCCTATGGTGCGGTTGAGTTCCGGGTCCGAAGAGGAGGATTTTGCAACGCGATCGCATGCGTGCAGAACCGTGGTGTGATCTCTTCCGCCGAATCGGTTTCCGATTTCTGATAGAGACAGCGAGGTCAACTCTCGGGACAGATACATGGCAACCTGCCTGGGATGCGCGAGAGATCGGGTTCGCTTCTTCACCTTCATGGCCTCTTCGGGAATCCCGAAGTGATCCGCGACAGTCTTCTGAATGTCGTCCACGGAGACGCTGCGATCCGGCTTTTTGAGGAAGTCCTTCAGAACCTCCTTCGTGAGATCCAGATTGATTTCGCTGTCCGTGAGAGAAGAAAAAGCCAGAAGACGAATCAGCGATCCCTCCAGTTCCCGAATGTTGGATCGGACATTGGACGCGATAAACTCCATGACATCGTCGGGGATCTGCAGACTGTCCTCTTCGGCCTTCTTTCGGAGGATGGCAATGCGGGTCTCCAGATCCGGAGCCTGAATGTCCGTGACGAGCCCCCACTCGAAGCGGGACACAAGCCGCTCTTCCAGCGTGGGAATCTCCTTGGGCGGGCGGTCACTGGTCAGAACGATCTGTTTGTGCGCGTCGTAGAGTGCGTTGAATGTGTGGAAGAACTCCTCCTGGGTTGACTCCTTGCCCTGAAGGAAATGGATGTCGTCGATGAGAAGTACATCCATACAGCGGTACTTGTTGCGGAAGTGGACGGTGCGACTCTGCTGGATGGAGACGATCATCTCGTTCATGAAACTCTCGGCGGAGACATAGTGCACCACCCCGCCCGACGCGGACGAGGTGCGAATGTGGTTGCCGATGGCCTGCATGAGGTGAGTCTTTCCGAGTCCGGAACCGCCGAACACGAAGAGCGGGTTGTAGGCGGTTGCGGGGTGCTCGGCCACAGCCCGGGCCGCCGCGTGGGCAAACTGATTCGACTTGCCGACAACAAAACTGTCGAAGACATATCGCGGATTGAGGGGCGTGGAGTTCCCGCCGGAGAGGTTGTTCGCAGGAGGAGCGCTTGAGGTGGAGAGGACGCGGGACATGTCCGACTGATAGCGATCCACCTCGGGGTCCGGCGCTACTTCCACCGAAGCGGAACCGTCGTCGTCTTCCGAAAGAACGGTAAAGGCCAACGACTTTCCGTCAGCCAGGCGCGTCCGGGCGGAATCGTGCAGGAGCTTCCCGTACTTCTCCTCCACATATCGAAGGTGAAAGCGGCTGGGAGCCTGCAGGAGAAGCCGGGAACCGGAAGCATCCACAGGCTTGAGCGTGCGAATCCAAGTGTCGACGATGGCCTGCGGAAGATGCGAGGCCATGTCGAGGAGGATTCCATTCCAGGGATCAAGGGGGGCAGAGGTCATCGATCGGTCTCCAACGCACCCACCGCGGAGATTCACCGGGGAAGGCGCGGTTCTTCGGGTTTTCAAAGTGCAACGCGTTTCGGGAGCGCCAGGAGACCGGCAAGCCAGGATGCAGAGAGTCGACACACCCGAAACACGTTATCCACAGGCGTGGATAACCACGCAAGTGAATGTCCCACTGTCAGGTGGGAGAAAAACACCCCCGGCGGGAGAGCGCGTTGTCCACAATGTGGAAATCGTCGCATCCCGTTGCGGGGACATGGATTATGCTGGATACCCGATGAGCCTGTCAACGGGGAAACGGCTGGTTTTTTGGCAATTATTGACAAAAGGAGACCAGGACCCCGCGGCAGGTGCGGGTGGAGAGGGCGGAAGAACTTCACCCCAGAGAGGGTGGGTTTTGGTGGTCACGCCACACCCCCAGAGGGGTGATGTTCGGGGGGGCCATTCCGGGGAGGCCGGGATTCAGAGAGTGTCCCGCAGAGACGAAGGAAAGGAGAAGCGGGCCTCAAGTGCGCTTGACACCCGAACCCCATCCGCGCGAAACTGCCGGGCCGATTGCCCCCCGTGCGGGGCAAACCATCGAACACGCGAGCACCCGGAGGATTCACGATGAGCGTGACCTTTCAACCAAGCCGAATCCGCGCCAAGCGGACGCATGGCTTTCGGAAGAGAATGGCGACGAAGGCAGGCCGCCTGATCCTGAAGCGGCGCCGGGCCAAAGGCCGCAAGCGCCTCTCCGCCTGACCCGACAGGGTTTGCGCGTGAGTCTCGGCGTGGATTCGTGCGGGCGGGATCCCGAGAAGCCCGCGGGTCTTTCCCGAAGAGAGAGGATCGCAAAGAACGCAGACTTCACGCGGATTCTGCGTGACGGGCGGCGGGAGAGAACCCGAACGCTGACAGCGTTCTGGGTGACAGGAGAGATTGGTTCGGAGGAACCGAACCGGGTTGGAGTGGCCGCCGGCAGGCGGTTGGGGAATGCGGTCTTGCGCAATCGTCTCAAGCGCCGTCTCCGGGAAGCCTATCGAAGCAACAAGGGGATCCTGCCGTGGCGGGGAGTCTCGATCATCTTCGTCGCAAAACGGGAAATGATGACGGCGACTGCGGACGACGCGAACCGGGACATGGCTCGCGCACTAGGCGAAATGCGGCACTCTCTCGGCTGAGCGTTGTGCCACTGAGACTTGTTGTGGCGATCTACCGCGCAGTCGTGTCGCCACTTTTTCCTCCCACTTGCCGGTTCCACCCGAGCTGCTCCCGCTATGCTGCCGAGGCGTTGAAGCGCCACGGCTGGCGGGGCATGCTCATGAGCGCAAGACGAATACTCCGGTGCCACCCTTGGCATCCGGGTGGTGTTGACCCGACCCCCTGACGGGGAGCGCAAGGAGAAGGAAGTGGGCCAGGACGGACAAGAGAAGCGGGCGTTCTTCGCGATTCTTCTCGCCATGGCGGTTCTGTTTGTGTGGAGCGTGCTGTTTCCCATGCAGGCTCCGCGGGAAACACCACACGAAGAGAGCGCGGCTACCGGGACGCACGAGCAGGTTGAAACGGAAGAGTCCCGAACCGTGCAGGAGGAACCCGCGCCATCCGCCGTGCTGGTGGAGGGTGGTCTCGGCACACCATCCGGCCTGTTGGTGTCGAACGAGAACACGCCGACACCGCGCGCCCCGGGAAACGACCCGTCACCCGTGCGCGTGGAAGTGGTCGGGGAGAACATGCGGGTTGTTCTGGATGGGTTGGGGGCCCGAGCGACGGAAATCACGCTTTTTGACTTCGAAAAAGCAAAGGGTGTGCCGGTGCAACTCATACCGGAACACGGGTCGGGCGCGTTGGGATCGATTCTGTCGGTCGGCACGAGAGAGATCTCGCTGGATCGCCATGTGTTTCGCCTCTCGTCGGATTCGGGACAGCGGCAGGAGGGTGAGCGGAGGATTGTCTGGGAACTTGCACTGGACGGAATGACGCTCCGCAAAACCTATGTGATCCCTCCCCGCGGATATTCGTTTCGTGTGGAACAGGAAATCGTCGACGGCGGAGAGACGGTCACGGGTTGGGGACTCTCCTGGGCGGGCGGAATCGGCGTGACGGAGGAGAACCGTCGGTCCACACGGGGCGCCTATTACCGCGGGTCCGTTCTGGCGGAAGGCAAAGTGCAGCGCCTTGATGCGGGCAAGGTCGAGGGCAATCCTCGCGACTTCCCCGGACGAACCTGGTTTGTGGGCGTGCAGAACAAGTACTTCCTGGGCGCGATCGTGCCGGACAGCGATGCGCGCGGGCCGGCACGACTCTGGGCCGTGGAGGTGGAAGGGGCGCGGGATGTGGGGTCCGCCGTCGCGGGGAGTATCCGGAGCGAGCGGCAGACGGGCATTACGGCCGACCACGCCACCTACAACATTTATGCCGGACCGCTGGACTACCAGGGGTTGTCCGCGATCGGGTCCGGACTCGAAGGAACCGTGGACATGGGGAACAAGTGGACCCGTCCCCTGTCGAAGATCATCCTTGCGTTCCTGATCTGGCTGCACGGGTTCATCCCGAACTACGGCGTGGTCATCATTCTCTTTTCCACACTGACGAAAATCCTCTTCATCCCGCTCACACACAAGAGCACCCAGTCGATGAAGAAGATGTCCTCGCTGAAGCCGGAACTCGACGCGCTGAAGGAAAAGTACGGGGGGGACAAGCAGAAGGTCAGCGAAGAGACGATGAAGATGTACAAGAAGCACGGCGTCAACCCGCTTGGCGGCTGCTTCCCCATGCTTCTCCAGATGCCGATTTTCATCGCGCTCTACAGCGTGCTTCTGCACACGATTGAGATTCGCGGCGAGCCCTTCGTGGGGTGGATCCGGGACCTTTCACAACCGGACATTGTCTTCGACCTGCCCGCGGCGCTTCCCATGATCGGAAGCGGTGTTCCGATTCTCCCGATCGTCATGGGGATCACTTCGTACTTCCAGTCGAAGCAGACGATGGCGGATCCCAGCCAGAAGGCGATGGTGATCTTCATGCCGCTCTTCATGACGCTCATCTTCTTCACATTCCCGTCGGGGCTGGTTCTGTACTGGCTTGTGAACAATGTGCTCACGATCGCGCAGCAGGCGATGTTGAAGGTGAAGCCGAGCGTGCCCGCAACCGAGAGTTGACCGATGGGGCCGGAAGATACGGTCGCGGCCATCGCCACAGCGACCGGCGAGTCCGGGATTGCCGTGGTGCGCGTTAGTGGGCCGGAGGCAATCGCCATTGCCGGGAAACTCGCCGGGCGCGCGGACGGTTTTCACCGGACCGCCAGCCACACCGTGCACCACGCATGGTTGCGCGACGAAACAGGGCGCCTTCTTGACGAAGCCCTGGTGACGGTCCTTCGCGCACCAAAGACCTACACGGGCGAAGATGTGGTGGAGTTCGGCGTGCACGGCGGAACGGTGGTGGCGCGCCGCGTGCTTCGCGCGGTGCTTCGTGCGGGTGCGCGACTTGCGGATCGCGGGGAGTTCACACGACGCGCGTTTCTGGCAGGCCGTGTGGACCTCTCGCGCGCAGAAGCGGTCGCGGACCTGATTGCCGCCAAGACCGACCGGGCGGCCGATGCGGCGCTGTCGGGAATCGCGGGTGGGCTTGCGCGCAAGACCGAAGAGATTGAAGAGCATCTGCTGGACGCACTGGCGCGAGTCGAGGCGAACATCGACTTTGTGGAAGATGCGGGGGCGGCGCCGCGTGGGGAAATCGAAGAACAACTGGACCACGCGACCACTGCGATCGCGGACCTCATCGAGAGGGCGCCGCGGGCCCGGCGCTTGCGTGACGGTGCGTCGGTCGTGCTGGTCGGTTGCGCAAATGTCGGCAAATCGACGCTCTTCAACGCACTGCTTGAGACCGACCGCGCGCTCGTGTCAGAGACCCCCGGAACCACGCGAGACTTCCTGGAAGCGTGGTGTGATTTCGGGGGTGTGCCGACCCGACTGATTGATACAGCGGGACTCCGGGAGGACACGGAAAGCCCCATTGAGACAGAGGGGGTTCGCCGCGCCCGATCGCTGGGGACGGAGGCGGACCTTCGCCTTGTGCTCGTGGAGGCCGGCAAGGTGTGGGCGGCCGAAGACGAACGACTGTGGCAGAGCGAGACAGCGTCGGCGTCCCTGCTTGTCAGAACCAAGAGCGACGTGTGCAGCGTAGGTTCCGCCACGGCGCACCCACCCCGGGGTATTCTGGTCTCCGCGCAAGAGGGGCAGGGGTTGGGGGCGCTACGAGAGGCGATCGCGGACCGGCTCCTGGAAGGCGTCGGTCGGGAACCGGAAGACGACATCTTCCCGGGCGAACGACACGAAGACGCCCTCCGTCGATCGCTGGCATCAGTAACGCGGGCGCGGGAGACGCTGACCCGCGGGGGCGCGGAGGAGTTGATTGCCTCCGATCTGCGGGACGCCGCAGTCGCGATCGGGGAAGTCACGGGAAAAACGGTGGACGAAGAGGTGTTGAACCGCGTGTTCGAACGATTCTGTATCGGCAAGTGAGGAAGGAATGGGCGAGCACGACACACAAGCGGACATTGTGGTGGTCGGGGCCGGCCACGCGGGCATTGAAGCGGCCCTGGCCGGAGCGCGTTCCGGGTGTCGGGTGGCACTGCTCACCCTGGATCGAGCGAATATCGGGCGGATGTCCTGCAACCCGGCGATCGGCGGGCTTGCCAAGGGGCATCTGGTTCGTGAAATTGACGCACTCGGCGGCCAGATGGGGCGCGCCATCGATGAGGCCGGAATCCAGTTTCGAATGCTGAACACGGGGAAGGGGCCGGCTGTCCGGGGGCCCCGGGCCCAGGCCGACCGCCAGCACTACGCCAGCGTGATGACCCGCGCGATCAGCGAGAATCCGCGGATTGAGGTTGTGGAAGGAGAAGCGGGGTCGATCGAGAGAGGGCCGAACGGAGAGGCCACTGGTATTCGCATGGCGTGCGGCCGCCAGATCCGGTCCGGAGCGGTGATTCTGGCGACCGGGACATTCCTTGGGGGCCGGATCTTCCTCGGAAACCAGGAGATGGCGGGGGGGCGTCGCGGAGAACCGGCCTCGAACCCACTTGCGGCCTGGTTGAGGGCGACCGGATTTCGAGTGGGCCGCATGAAAACCGGCACACCCCCACGCATCCTCCGTTCCGACCTGGACCTTCAACACCTTCGGCGGCAACCCGGAGACGAAACGCCCCGCCCCTTCTCCCACTTCACAACGGGTCTTTCCGAGAGACAACAGGTGGACTGCTATCTCTCAGGCACGACACCCAAGACCCACACGATCGTTCGCACTCACCTTCGGGAGTCACCGCTCTATTCCGGGCGGATTCAGGGCACCGGCCCCCGCTACTGCCCCTCTCTGGAGGACAAGGTGGTGCGGTTCCCGGACGCGGAGAGCCATCAGATCTTCCTGGAACCAGAGGGAAGCAACACAGACGAGATCTACCTGAACGGCATCTCCATGAGTCTGCCGGAAAGAATCCAGACGTTCGTACTCAGAACGATTCCCGGAATCTTGCCGAAGACCGTGCCGTACAGGCCGGGGTATGCGGTGGAGTATGACTTTGTGGACCCGACAGAACTCCACACATCTCTGGAGACACAGAGAGTGCCAGGCCTCTTCCTTGCCGGACAGATCAACGGAACCACCGGATACGAGGAAGCGGCCGCCCAGGGATTGGTGGCCGGCGTGAATGCGGCGCGCAAGCTCGCAGGGAAAGACCGGTGGGTTCCAGGGCGAAACGAGGCCTACATAGGAGTTCTTGTGGACGACCTCACCACCAAGGGGACCGAAGAGCCCTATCGCATGTTCACATCCCGGGCCGAATATCGACTGCACCTCCGGCAGGACAACGCAGACGAACGCCTCCTCTCTCACTCGCGGGAACTGGACCTCTTGACCGCAGAGGACCGGAAGCGCCTGGAGCGTGGAGTCGAGAGAGCAAGGGCGCTGCAAGACCTTCTTCAGCGTACCCGTCGGGGGGGGCGGACGCTTCTGGAGGCGTTGGCGAGGCCGGGGAGTTGCGTGGCGGATTGGATGGAGGAGATTCCGGAACTGGGACAGTATTCGCCCGATGAACAGGAACGCGCGGAAGTGGTGGGACGCTACCAGGGCTATTTGAAGCGAGAGAGAGAGCGGGTCCGTCGCTTTCGGGGGCTGGAGGCTCGCGCCATCCCCCCCGGTGCCGACTTCCGGGGAATGCACGGGATCAGCACAGAAGGTCGAGAGAAACTCACCCGAGTGGGGCCCGCCACCGTAGGGCAGGCATCGCGGATCCCCGGGGTCTCCCCGGCGGACATCGGTGTCCTTCTGGTGGCCCTTCGACGAGGAACCGCGCCATGACCCCGGCGGAGGTGGCGGCGCGCCTTGGGGGGCTGGTGGAGCGAGCCGGAGGTGGCCCCGACGGATGGCAGGAGAGAATGGCCACCTACGCCAACCTTCTGGCCGAAACGAACCGGCAGATCAACCTGGTGTCACGACGGGCCGCCGAAGACCTTCTCGGGAGCCAACTGGTCCCCTGTCTGGCCATACTGGATCTCTTTCCCCCTGACTCCACCCTTCGCGTGCTGGACGCGGGCACCGGAGGCGGCCTGCCGGGGATTCCGCTTCAGATCCTCCGCCCACACATTCGACTCGACCTGGTGGATGCCACCCGAAAGAAGGTCCGCTTTGTGGAGGAAGCGTTGAGCGCCCTTGGGCTGAAGGGTTCCTGCGCCCACCACTGTCGCATCGAAGCCCCCACAGCGGCGCTTCTGGACCGCGCACCCTTTGATCGAGTTGTGTCACGAAGCATGGGGGGGCGACCCGCGCTGATCGGGGGCACTCAACCGATCCTGGCCCCCAAAGGGGAACTGTGGGTCTTTGCAAACCCCACCGACCCTCATGTGCGTCCCTGGTCGGAGACAGACGGAACGGTGCGCACGGGCCTTCTTCGGCTCATACCGGCGCACCCCAAATCCAGCCAGACGCACCCTGAGTAGGTGGGTTGGTTTGGTTGTGTTCTGAAGATTGTTGTTTTTCTCCACCCTCCCCACCAACTCCCCTTATTGAGCGAACCTCCATCCGGGTCGCAGGTTATGCAGGCCCGGCAATGACTGACCCTGCCTGGAATCCGACCGAGGAAAGCCCGGGTTGGGAGTCTTCAGGTAGACTGGGGATCGATTCCGCCTCGCCCCCGCGCCCAGACACCCACCCGGGTGGGGGACGGCTGGGGGCCGCCTGGCGCACGGAAGGTCCGCGCCCGGGGTCCCCAAGAGCCCAGTTCGTTGGGTTGTCGTAAGATACGCAAGCGAAGAGACAAGCAGCAGGACCGACGAACCACCCTGGCCGGGCACGCCTGGACCCCATTTCCCAACAACAATCTTCAGAACACAAGGGAAAGAGAGGGACCCTCCCAATGCGTCGACCCCACGGCAGTGTTTCACGTGAAACTCCCACAGCGATCCGGGACGATGTTTCACGTGAAACCCCCACCCCCACAAGTTCCTCCCACGAAGAGCAGTATCGGGTTTCCCGCCGCAGGAGGTTGGGGTATCGTGCGGACCAACTCCCCAGCGAGGAGCGTGAGAGGTGGAGATGACGGGAGAAGCGCAACGCCCCCAAGGGCGCATTGTGGCGATCACAAACCAGAAGGGCGGCGTTGGCAAGACCACCACGGCCGTCAACCTGGCGGCATGCCTGGCCAGCTCCGAAAGGCGCGTCCTTCTGGTGGACATGGACCCGCAAGCCAACGCCTGCAGCGGCCTGGGTGTCTTTGATCGCGACGAGACACAGGGGATTTACGAGGTGTTGATTGACGAAAGTCCACTAGCCGAGTCGATTCGCCCCTCGGAGATTCCCTACCTGGACCTGGTGCCCTCGGGGGAGAAGCTGTCCGGGGCGGAGATTGAACTGGTGGGGGTTCTTGCGCGGGAGCACCGACTGCGCGCCGCCATGGCCGGGATCACGGCCGAGTACGACTATGTTTTTCTGGATTGCCCGCCATCCCTTGGCCTCCTGACGGTCAATGCCCTCACTGCGGCCACCTCGGTTCTCATTCCCATCCAGTGCGAGTACTACGCACTGGAGGGGTTGAGCCAACTCTTGAACAGCGTGAGGCTTGTGCAACGGAGCCTCAATCCGGACCTTGAGATTGAGGGGGTCCTGTTGACCATGATGGATCGCCGCCTGAACCTGTCCCAACAGGTTGCGGACGAGGCCCGCCGGTATTTTGGGAGCAAGGTGTTTGACACGGTGATTCCCCGAAATGTCCGCCTGGGCGAGGCTCCCAGCCACGGCAAACCCATCATTCTCTACGACATTCTGTCTCCCGGGGCGGTGAGTTATATGAAACTCGCGGGGGAGATCATTGAACGAGGTGCCGGAACCAGGACGGTTTCGGGCGATTATCACCAGGAGACCGCCCCGACCGCGGAAGCGTCAGGGGACGGAGGGAAGCCATGATAAAGAAGGGCCTGGGGCGTGGACTGGAGGCGTTGATTCCAGAAACTTCCGCGTTTTCCTCCCGCGAAGGGGATCTCGTTCTTGCGCTGTCGGTGGATAGAGTTGTCCCCAACCCAGACCAGCCTCGCCGGGATTTCGACGAAGAGGGGCTGGAGCGCCTGGCGGAGAGCATTCAGGAACGCGGAGTTCTTCAGCCAATTCTGGTCAGAAGGGTGGCGGAGGATCGGTATGAAATCGTCGCGGGAGAGCGAAGGTGGCGAGCCGCAATGCAGGCTGGCTTTCGTGCGATTCCTGCGATTGTGCGGGAAACCTCGGATGAGGACCTTCTCACGCTGGCACTGATTGAGAATCTGGTTCGGGAAGACTTGAACCCCATGGAAGAGGCGCGCGCCTTCCAGAAGCTCCAGCAAAGCACCGGGTGGACACAAGAAGAGATCGGGAGGCAGGTGGGAAAGAGCCGGGTCCATGTGGCCAACACTCTCCGCCTGTTACAATTGCCAGAGGACCTGCAGGCCGAGGTGGGGTCGGGGGTGTTTTCTGCCGGGCACGCACGGACCCTCCTGGCGTGTGAGACGGAAGAGGAATCACGCAGCCTCGCCGCACGCATCCGCGCCGGGAACATGACCGTTCGGGAGGCAGAAGCGTCCGTTGCGGAGAGCGCGGCACCACTTGCGAAGAGGCCGAAGCGCAAGCGCACAGTGCGATCGGTCTCTCCGGAGATTCAGGAAATGGAAGAACGCCTGCGGCGAGTCTATGGAACCCCTGTCCAGATTCATGAGCGGAAGGGAAGGGGGCGGGTTTCGCTGGAGTTTTACTCCCTCGACGACATCACTCGCCTGACGGACCTGCTGCTGGCCGCAGAAAACCATCCGGCCTCGCTGGCCTGATCACAGAACCCACACGGTTTCGGCGCGGGTGGGCTTGGTAGTATAAAGAAAGACACATAACGGGGTGACCGAACCGGGGTTCGCGCCACCTCCCAATGGCTCCACCGGGGTTCCACCGGTGGCTGAGGGCACAAAGACCGATGCGCACAATGTTTCGCCGGAAGATCTCCATTCTCGTTGCGCCACACGGAGGGGGCGGTGGGTGGTCCGTTGTGGTTCCCCTGCCCCTCGCGGTGGGTGCGGCCCTGCTCTTTGCGGTACTGATCGCCGGTGGGTTTGTGGGTGCCCTGGTCGGGTGGGACGGACTGGCACGGGGTCGCGAGAATGCCCACCTGGCGAGGGAGGTGGCGCGCCTGGAGGAAGAGGTTCGGCGCATAGGGGTGCTGGACAGAGAGTTGGTGGAGTTGCGCGAGTTTGAGACTCGCGTGCGGCGTTGGGCCGGGATTGGAAACGCCGAGTATCTTCCAGACACAAGAGAACCCGGCGCGGCTCCAGGCTGGGAGGCAGAGGACAGGCTTCTGGCGGAGATCCCCCTTTTCCCGCCAGTGACCGGGTGGGTTTCCAGGGGGTTTGAGCCCGGACTGGACGGGCATGCCGGTCTGGATTTTCCAGGGGAAACGGGCGATCCCGTTCGGGCGTCAGCGCCCGGAGTGGTTCGATCCGCCCGGTGGGACGACACCTTTGGGGAGGTGGTGGTGCTGGACCACGGAAACGGACTGACCTCCACCTACGGCCACAACGACACGCTGCTTGTCGAGGTGGGGGACCTTGTTTCTGCGGGAGAAGAGTTGGCGCGACTTGGCAGCACAGGTCGCTCGAGCGCGCCGCATCTTCATTTTGAAGTACGCGCTGGCGAACAACCACTGGACCCGCGTCGACTGCTTGCGAGCGTGTGGTGATCACACATCACACCGACAGTTGGGTGAAGTTGTGGGGCGCGGGAACGAAGGAACCATCCAGTTCAAACGGCACGAAACAGAACCACTCACCAGGGAGGCCAAGACGATGTTTGATCGGAAGATGAACTCCCCCACGCCCGAACGCGGCGGGGCTGCCACCACCGACTCTCAGACTGCGCCCTCAACGAAGTCGGCACCGGTGGCCGAGACAGTCCTCGGAGAAGGGGCACGCTTCAAGGGAACAGCAGAGATTGCGGGATCCGTCCGGATCGAGGGTCGCGTGGAAGGGGAAATGCGCGCCGGGGACTCGGTTGTGGTGGGTCGGACCGGAAGTGTCGAGGCTTCGATCACTACCCGACGGGCTGTGTTGGGGGGTAGATTCCAAGGGAAGATCGACGCCGAAGAGCGAGTGGAGATGAAGGCGGGAAGCCGAGTGGAGTGCGACATTGTGGCACCCAATATGGTGATGGAGAACGGGGTTTACTTTAGAGGAAACTGTAGGGTTGGGAAGAAGTAGCGGAACGGCCCACTCCTCCCGTCCAGAACTTCATGCAAGGCATGGAGTTGCGCGCGTGGTGGATATGTGGATAACGGTCGGCATGGCGGTGGTGGTTGTGTAACAAACACAAAATCAACCACATAGCACAAACCAGCTCACGGGTTTCAGGGCGCTTATCCCCAAGTTCCCACAAGAAGACAAGTTGGGGAAGGCCAGGTGCAAGGAGCGGGATTGTCGAGTCGGGAACCCGGGATAAAGACCCCAGGGACGGCAAGGAACAAGACAGGACAGGTGGTGAGATGAAGAAGACCTATTCGCTGGTTGTGTTGCCGGGAGACGGCATCGGTGTGGAGGTGACGGCGGAGGCCATGAAGGTGCTCCATGCCGTCGGAGACGCATCCGGTGTGTGCTTTGACCTGGAGGAAATCGAGTGTGGCGGGCACTACTACGCCGAACACGGAGTGGAGTGGCCGAGCGGCAGCCTTGAGAAGTGCCGGGCGGCGGATGCCATATTCCTGGGCGCCGTGGGACACGAAGAGGACGGCCTTCCGGTCTTCACGAAGCCGGGACAACCGTACGACACCCCCCAACTCGCTGGATATGCGCAGGTGATCGGCAACCGGATGGAACTGGACCTGTACGCGAATGTGCGGCCCGTTCGCCTCTACCCGGGAGTCTCCCACAAGGTGCACGGAGAACTGAAGGGTGTCTGGTCATCGGAGAAGGTGGACTATGTGGTCGTTCGAGAGAACACAGAGGGCGCCTACACCGGAGAGACGCACGAACTGAGCGCGAACGAAGGTGGCCCCGGCAGGGAAACGCCCATTCGGATCACCGAGGCCGGGACGAAGCGCATTGTCCGTTACGCCTTTGATCTGGCGCTTCGCCGGGCCACAGAGCGCCAGGGAAGCCCCTCAGACAGAGCGGCACTCGTGACCTGCGTCGAAAAGTCGAACATCATCGGTGCGCATCGATACTTCCGCGAGATCTTCCACGACATCGGCGCGACCGAATACCCGGAGGTGCCCCGGGACACCGCCTATTTTGACGCGTTCTGCATGTGGCAGGTGCGCAACCCGGAGTGGTTCGATGTGGTCGTGGCTCCCAATCTTGTCGGCGATGTGGTCTCGGACCTCGGGAGCGCCACCCAGGGCGGGATGGGTGTTGCGGCAGGCGGGAACATCGGAGAGCGGCACGGGATGTTCGAGCCCATCCACGGCAGCGCCCCCAAGCACGCCGGGCAGGACAAGGCCAACCCGATTGCTGCGGTCCTCGCACTCCGAATGCTCCTTGGCTGGTTGGGGGACCAGCATACCGACGAGAGACTGCAAGAGGCCGGCCGTCGCGTGGAAGGCGCGGTGGCAGAAGTTCTTCGGGACGGAAACCACCTGACCTACGACCTCTCCGAAGACGGGCGGGGCGCAAGTTGCTCGTCGTGTGGAACCGCCCTCGCGGAGGGAGCTGTCACAAATGTGCAATGGTGACCAAACTCCCCTTGAATACAAGCGGCATTCCGAGGATACTGCCTACTCTGCCGGGCGCGTTCCCCCCATCCGGAGTCTCTTGCGTGGAAATCACCGAAGTCCGTGTCAACCTGCAACATGAAGAGGTTCTCAAGGCCTTTGTGTCCATCACGCTGGACGATTCTTTCGTCGTGCGTGGACTGAAGGTGATCGAGGGCATGGACGGCCGGTTTGTTGCCATGCCAGCCCGCAAGAAAAGAGACGGCACCTTTCAGGACATTGCGCACCCCATCAACCGGGAGATGCGTGCCTACCTGGAGGAGTGTGTTCTTTCCGCCTACGAAGACGCTGCGCAGGAGGGCATTCTGGAACCCGAAGGTGTTGCGGAAGAGGCCCTCTGAGTTCCCCCCCCCCTCAAACACCGCCCCCCGTACCGCACCAGCCCCACGAACGCTGGATCCCGTTGACACAAGACAAGTTGTCGTGCACATTGGCCGGGCTGTGCCCGTAGGAACGCGCAGGGACCCACCGGGGTTGGTCCTCCGGGCGGGAGAACAGCGCCCACCGGGGGCTTTGCGGCAGGAAAGCGGGGTAACGCATGATGTTCGCACGCGGAGCGGGGGTGGCCCTCGCGCTGGGAATGCTCGCTCCTGCGGGGACGGGTGCTGCCATCGTTCAGGTGGATGTGCGGGAGCGCATCTTCGAGGTCACGCCCTACCTTGGCGGACTCTTCCTTGACACCCACAGCGGGTACGCGTCAGCTGGCGGACTCACGGGCGTTCGCGCTCAAATCAACAACTCGCCCCACTGGGGACTGGAAGCGACGCTCGGCCTCGGGCCCGGATTCACCCAGGAGTGGACGGAAGGCCGCCTGGATTCCTATCGCTATTACCCCACATACAACAGCCAGGGGGACGCAGTCGGCCTGGTGTTCACGGA
Source organism: Gemmatimonadota bacterium (assembly GCA_030747075.1). Lineage (NCBI taxonomy): Bacteria > Pseudomonadati > Gemmatimonadota > Gemmatimonadota bacterium. The sequence goes on along the minus strand of JASLLL010000011.1, from coordinate 15,692 downwards.
CCTGCAGACCACCGAGACCCCCCGCACCAGAAACGCCACGCTTCTTGCGTTCGGCGGGTCCGCCCACCTCAATCTCCTGACAGGAAAGATCCGCCCCTTCCTGACGCTGGGGGCCGGGTTCCTGGACGACATCAGCAACAGGGACGAAGACCCGGTCGGGCCGCTGTCGAATGGGTATGTGGAGTTGGGATTCGGGATGCGCGTTCACCGAACGGACGGTCTTGCCGTGCGCCTGGATGTGAAAGACCACATCATGCGAAAGGACAACCTTCCGCGCCGCAACGGCCAGGCCGCCTACATTGCGGCGCTCAAAGACCTGGCATCACAGGGCGGGGCGGACGGAGTCCTCGGCACGGAACCCTTCGACCCCTTCGACCACAGCGGGCGCCGGTGGCTTCACCACATTGGCGTGACGCTCAGCGTCTCGTTTCCTTTCGGGTGGGTTTGGAAGGACGAGGATGTCGACTTGGTTGCCAACCGCTTTGACGAATGCCCCGGCACCGTGGCCGGGGTCGTTGTGGACCCCGTGGGGTGCGGGATTGATTCCGACGGAGACGCCATTTTCGACGGACTCGACCAGTGCGTCGGCACGCCACTTGGCGCCATTGTCGACTTGCAGGGCTGTCCCAGCGACATGGACGAGGACGGCATTCTCGACGGAATCGACCTCTGTGATGATACCCCCGCCGGCGCGTTTATCGACGACGGGGGTTGCCAGTATGACACGGACGGAGACGGCATTCTCGACGGGCTCGATGTCTGCAACTCAACCCCCACCGGATCCGCCATCGACGATCGTGGCTGCATGAACGACCCCGACGAGGTCGCGCTCCTGAAGGACGGCGCCATTGTTCTTCGCGGGGTGGAGTACGATGGGCCGACAGAGGACATCAACCCGGTTGCGTTCGCCCGGATCAACCAGATTGGGACCATGCTTCGCAAGTGGACCACCCACGACAAGCACCCGCTCCTCATCGAAGTGGGCGTGTACGGAGGCTCCAGTCGTTCGGAGTGGCTGGACATTCGCCGTGCGGGGAACATGGTGCAGTATCTCGTGGAGAAGTATCAGGGCATCGCGCCCAACAACATGGTGTCACGCGGACACGGAAGCGTACCCGAGGAGTCGGATCGAGAACTGCGGATCGAGTTTCGCGTGATCGGCCCCGGAAACGCCCCCGAGGAGTACCTCCCGCCGGAAGAGACGGTGGAGTCGCCGGCAGTGGTTGAGGGCCCCGTCGATGGCATGGAAGACGACATGGAGGCCCCGGAGGATATCCCGTTCCCTGGACTCGATGACGATCTCGAATAAACGCGGGTGAAGTCGCGCCCCGGTGGGGGAATCGCGTGACACAAAGACTCGACCCCTCTCAACACTCCGCATCCGAACTCTATCGTCTGATGGCGGATGTGATTGCGCCCCGCCCCATCGCTCTGGTGACGACCGTATCCGCGGCCGGGGTTGTCAACATGGCGCCGTTCTCCTGGTTTCAGGCGGCCGCATCCAGTCCGCCCCTGCTCACGCTGGCGGTGGCGCGCCCGCGACCCGACCACCCGAAGGACACGGCGTACCACGCGATCGAAAGCGGCGAGTTCACCGTGAGTGTCGTCACCGAAGAACTGGCGGGCGCAGCCAATCTGGCTGCGGGAGATTTCCCGTCGGATGTGTCGGAGGTGGCGGTGACCGGCGTGGAGACGGTGCCCTCCGAACGCGTGGCCCCGCCCCGCGTCGCGAACTCTCCCGTGGCGATGGAGTGTCGCCTGGAGAGACACCTCGCGCTTGCGGGGGGCAGCATTGACTTCCTGATCGGGGAAGTATTGCTGTTCCATGTGGACGAGGGGGTGCTGGAGCAGGGCGCCTCACCGGAAACAATGCCCCTTGTCGCCCGCATGGGAGGGAGGGCATGGTGTCGCACGCGCGACCGATTTGATCTGGACCTCCCGCCGAAAGCCTGGGCGCGAGGCATGACGGCGGATTGCGCGAAAGGCGCGCGCCCGCCGGATCCGGAGTGACTGAGGGCTGACCACAAGAGGAGGGAACCGGTGAGTTTCGCACGAACCTCGGGATGCGCCATTCTGTCCGCTGCCGCACTGTTGCTTCAGGCCGGGCCGACCACCGCAACTCCCCCGACGATCCTGGCCTACGGAATCCGCGCCGGTCTCTCCAGAGGCCCGGACCAGGTCACTGCTGGCGGGTTTGCCCGCCTCGGGCCGGTGGGGCAGAAAGGCTGGCCCGCGAAGTTTCACCTTCGCCCCGGACTGGATGCGGGCGTCGGGGACGGCGCGTTTTCCATGACCGCAACCGCGGATTTCATCCACCCGGTGGATGCGCCCTCCCTAGCGGTCCTGCCCCATCTTGGCGTCGGACTGACGCTCGACCATTCCAGATGGAAGGATTCCGGCACACGAACCGGCCTGGGGGTCTCCATTCTCGGCGGCTTGGGGGTGGATCTTGCGCCATTCAAGCGGGGTACGGTGGAGGCTCGGGTCGGTCTCGGGCGAATCACAGATCTCCGGCTCTCGGTGGGCGTCAGTTTCTCATAAACCGTGCAAATAACGGTCAAACCGAGAGCGCAACCGGACGATATCCCCCATGACGGTGGAGGGGTTCCACGCTCATCCGCGTTGCACCATTGCGGAATCCCTGCCCGTCCACGCAACACCCCTCCCAGGGGTGGATCTGTCGAAGCGCCCCCCCACAGGAGAAGCGGTCTCCCACATTGATGCCGCGCGCGGGGCCACCCGAGGTAATCCCAAGGACGAGTCAGGCCAAGTGCCCACGAACCGCGAACATCGCAGGAGACCGCAATGTCCTGTGGAGGGGTTGGGGGAGGGCGGCCCTTTACCGGCGACCTGTCCGGGACGCGGTAATCGTCGCCCCCCCGTACACCCACTCCTCGCCGGGCACCTTCTGCAGGGTCCGTGCCAGCGGGGCGACGCAACAATCCGCAACCCACCCCCACAGATTGATCGGCGCGGAGTGCTCGGCGTTGCAGAGTGATCGCCGGGTGTGCATTCTGCGGCACCCCACGCCGGAGAGTGGTACTCTGCGCGACAACCCCTTGACCGTTGCGCAACCTTCACCGGGAGCCAACTCATGGCCCGCAATGTCCGAGTCGACGATGTATTCCGGCAGATTCTCCCTGCGCCCCCCGCCGTTTCTCCGGACGGGACCCGCGTCGTCTTTCCCGTCACGCGTCTTGATCGAGCAAAGAACCGCTATGTCTCCCACCTCCACGAAATGCCCGCGGGCGGCGGGCGCTCACGCCCACTCACGCACGGTACGGTCTCTGACGGCGCTCCCGTCTGGAGTCCGGACGGGAGTCGTGTCGCATTTGTGTCGGATCGTGGAGAGTCACCCGGCATCTGGATCCTTCCGATGGATGGCGGTGAGCCCCGCGAACTGTTCAATCCCGGTGGTGGGCCGGTTGGCGCGCTGTCGTGGTCGCCCACCGGGAAGGAACTGGTCTTTCAGCACATCCGTGTCGAGAAACTCACCGACGAAGAACGCACGAAGCGCCCCGCGTTCAAACACATCACCAGCCTCTGGCACAAAGAAGACGGCTTCGGCTGGTTCCGGGGCGAGACCTGGACCCTCTGGCGCGTGTCCTTCGCGACCGGCAAGGCGAAGGCGCTCACCCCCGGCGACACGCACGACCACTCACCCCGGTGGAGCCCCGACGGGAAGCGGATTGCGTTTTCCTCCGCCCGGGGGAAGGACCGCGATCGCTACCCGGACCAGACGGACATTTTCGTCATGGATCGCACGGGCCGGAATGTTCGCTCCATCACTCCCGGGACCGGCTCCCGCGAAGTCCCGCGCTGGAGTCTCGACGGGAAGCACATCTACTGGATCGGGTACCGTGGCGGTCCGGGTGAGTGGCTGCGGCATGAGAGTGAGATCTGGCGTTCGCCCGCATCCGGAAGAGGGCAGCCGCAACCGCTGAACCCCGGGCATGACCGCTGGCCCATGAACATGGTGGGCACGGACACGAACGGCAGCGGGTTTGGCGTGGTGCTGGAACCGTACATGGACGGTGACGAAGAGCGCGTCGCGTTCGGTTCCGACGAGGAGGGCTCCTACCGCATCTACTCCGTCCCGGCCCGGGGTGGCGCCCGCCCCCGGCTGGAGGTCGGCGGGAAACTCTCCGTGCTCGGGCTCTCCGTTCCGGCCGAAGGCTGCGCCGTGTACCTCGCGACGACGGCCTCCGACCTCGGCGAGTTCCACAGCGTTTGCCTGAACGGGACCGGTGAGACCAGACGCCTCACGAAGATCACGCGCCCGTTTTTCCGCCCGCTTCGGTATCGCAAGCCGGAAGAGTTCCACATTCGAAGCGGCCCCCACGACATGCAGTGCTGGGTGGTGAAGCCGCCGGGGTATCGCAAGGGGCGCAAGTACCCCTGTCTCATTCAGGTCCACGGAGGCCCGATGACCCAGTACGGCGAGACCTGGTTTCACGAAATGCAGGTGCTTGCCGCGCAGGGCTGGGTCGTGGCGTACTGCAACCCGCGCGGCAGTTCCGGACGCGGGATGCGCTTCATGAACTGCATCGACGGCAAGTGGGGCCGCTCCGACTGGAACGATATCCAGAACCTCACCAACCACATGGCCCGGCGCCCGTATGTCAACGCCCGCCGAATGGGCATTCTCGGCGGAAGCTACGGCGGCTTCATGACGACCTGGGCCGTCGGCCACACGAACCGCTACCGCGCCGGGGTGACCCAGCGTCAGGCGGGGGACTTCTGGGTGCACTATGGCTCCAGCGATTACGGGCACTACCGCCGGTTCTCCTTCGGCGCAAATCCCTGGGAGGACCCGGACACATACCATCGCGCTTCCCCCAACTTCTTCGTGAAGAACATCCGAACGCCGCTTCTCATCATTCATTCCGAAGGTGACCTCCGCTGCCCGATCGCGGAGTCGGAGGGGCTCTTCACAGCGATGAAAGTGCTCGATCAGGCGCCGTGCGAAATGGTCCGATTCGAAAACGAGTTTCACGGACTCTCCCGCTCCGGGAAGCCGCTCAACCGCGAAGAGCGGCTGAAGCGGATCGTGGACTGGTTCGAGAGATACCTGTGACGCCGCCGAACAGAGCGTGGGTCGAAGACCTGCTGAACCTCAAGCGCACGCCGCGCACCGGGTGGTTTCGTGTGGGGGTGGATCGTCCGGAGTCTGTCGCCGACCACAGTTTCTCCGCAGCGCTGCTCGCGTGGCGGCTTGCGCGGGACGGCGGGGGGGGACTCGACGCGGGGAAGGTGCTGCTCATGGCGCTGCTGCACGACTTTCACGAAGCTCAGATGACCGACATCCCCACTCCGGCGAAGAAGCACTTCCCGCCCGAAGCGATCGCCGGTACGGAGGCCGCCGTCATCCGGGAACAGTGGGGCGATGATCCCGCCTCCCGGGAACTCCTGCGCGAACTGGAGCAGGGGGAGTCGGCGGAAGCGAAACTGGTGTGGGCCGTGGACCACCTGGAGTTTCTACTGCAGGCCATTCGCTATCGTCGAGCGGGATACCGCGACACGGCACCCATGTTCGTCCGGATGAAGGACGGACCGGCGTGGACTCACCCGATCACGCGGCCCGTGCTGGAAGACTACCTGGCCGACCTCTCCGACGATCCGGAGACCCCGTGACCCGGCCGGAGGACCCCGGCGAGGTGGAGGTCCCCATCACGGGCGAACTGGACCTGCACACCTTTCACCCTTCCGAAACAAAGGACCTGGTGACCGAGTATCTGCGTGCCTGCCGGGAGCGCGGGATTCTGGAAGTGCGCGTGGTTCACGGAAAGGGAACCGGCGCCCTCCGTGAGACGGTTCATGCCGCGCTTCGGGGGATTTCGTTTGTGAGGGACTTTCGTCTGGCAGGCGAGGCTGCCGCCGGATGGCTGCCCTTTGACGGGGTGGGCCGCCGGGGCGGTTGGGGCGCAACGATGGTGCGCTTGTGGGGCGCAGACGACGAGCCACGCGAAAAACACCGCTGAGACAGGAACATATTCCCGCCAGCGAGGGTTTCACATGCACCCCCCCCCAGTCTCCCCCCGTCCCTTCGGAGCTGGAGGTGACGACATGGAAACCCGACCTGACCCGCGGATCTTCTCGATCCCCGAAGCCAACCGTGCGCTCGGTTTCCTTCGCGCGGCCCTTCCCCGGATTCACGGCATGCTCGAGTCCATCGAGGGCGTGGAGACCCGTCTCTCTGTACTGGGACTCATCTGTGGTCGCAGCGTGATGCCCGGGAATCCCGACCTCGGCGAGTACATGGACACTCGCACGCGATACCACCGGAACATCGATTGTCTCGACCGGCTCGTGTCCGGGCTGGAAGGGCGCGGTTATCTGCTCCGCGATGTGGCGGACGGGGTGGTTCACTTCTGCGCGCTCCGGGGGAAGCAGCCGGTGCTTCTGTGCTGGTGCCAGAAGGAGAGCGAGGTCTGCCACTGGCATGACCTGAAGGAGTACCGCAAGAACGGAGAGAGGGCCGCACGCCACGACATGTGTTCGTGGAAGCGCGACAAGGGCTAGCGGATGTATCCGAGTGCCTTCAGCTGCTCCACAAGTGCGGGGTCGAGGTGGTCGCTCGCGTCGCGGGCGGCCATCGCTCCGGCGGATCCGACGCGCGCCACCCATTCCAGGAGCTCCACGCGAAGCGACTCCGCCAGTGCGGCTTCCCGGGCCGCGAGGTCCACGGCTTCGGCGGGGTCCGCATGCAGATCGAAGAGGCGGATGGTGGTCGCTCCGGCGGGGAGGACCGCTTTCCAGCGGGCGGTGCGCAGGAACTTCTGCTCCTCGCCGTACAGCACCGCTTCCCCGAAGGCGGCGGTCGCGGGAGGCATGGAGGTCAGATCGTTGCCCCGGAACGCGGGGTGGGTCGGGAGCGGCACTTCCGCCACACCCGCCGCCGTCGGCGCAAGGTCCACGATGCGGCCCAGCCCGCGAGCCACCACCGGCGCACCTCCCTTCGCCGGGCGGATGATCAGCGGCACGCGGACCACCTCGTCGAACATGGCGTGTCCGTGGCCATACCCGGCGTGGTCCCACAACTCTTCCCCGTGGTCCCCGGACAGGACGATCGCGGTCGTCGCCAACTCCCCGCGCCCCTCCAGGAATCGCCATACCCGCCCGATCCCCGCGTCCGTGCGCGCCACTTCACCTTCGTAGAGGCGGGCGATTTCCGCGCGCCCCCCGTCGCCTCCCGGGAAGCTCCCGGCACGGATCTCCTCCACGGTCAGCGAAGCACCCACATGCACCGGCGGCGGACCGAACAGTCGGTCCCACGGAAATCCCGGCCAGTTCGGCAGGTGCGGATCGAAGTAGTGCAGCCACAGGAACCACCGCCCTTCGCCGGAGTGTACCCACCGCATTCCGCTCGCGGAGAGAGTCTCGGCACAATCCAGCGCGAAGAACCTCAGGAGCACCTTCGTCAGCGCACGACAGATCCGCATTCCGGACAGGTCGGCAACCGGCTCGACACGCTCCGCGACATCGAAGGTGTCGAACCCGCGTGAGAGGTTCCCCGTGGCGAGCCACGGGTTCGAGACGATGGCCCCGGTGCGCATGCCCGCGTCCCGGCATGCCTCCGCGAGCGTCGGCACATCCGCAGACAGCCCGGACAGCTCCTCCAGCATTCTGTGCTCACCCGGGTGGCTTCCCGTCAGGAGGCTCGCCAGCGAAGGAAGCGTCCACGGAGACGGGGCCACACAGACCGGGTAGAGGGTTGCGCGCCGGGCGATCCGATCGGTGTGGGGCGTTCGAGCCGAGGGATTCCCGCACATGCCGAAGGAGTCGGTGCGAATCGTGTCGATCGTCAGGACCAGAAGGTTCGGCCCGGAGCCGGAGCCTTTCGGAGCGGACCCCGGGGCAAGCCGGAGCGCCATCGGCAGCAGGAGAAGCGCGGCCAGAGGAGCGACGCGCAGGAGTGCCCGATTCGCTCGCCCCCCGCGCCCCCGGAGCGGAACCCCGATCGCCACCGCGCCGAGAGCCCCCCCCGCCGCGAGGGCGGCCACCAGGCCCAGGGCCACCGCCGCGTCGGCGGCGTCCCACGGGAGGCGCTTGTAGAGGAGTTTCCCGACAGCGAGAACACCCGGGAGGCACGCGAGCCACACCACTCCACCCGCCAGAGCGCGGGAGGCGCGCCACGCGGGCGCGACAAGCAACGGCAGCGCGGGCAGCAGTCCGGCCAGCGCGAGCACCGCGCCCAGTGATGCCGCCGCCGGAAGCCGCGCGAAGGGGAGCGCTCCCCCGGCGGCGAGGAGCCCGTCCGCCAACCCCGCGACCGCGCCGAGCAGGATCGCCAGCGTGGCGAGAACGCCGGATCGTCGGGCCCGTTCTGTGATCGCGGGAGGAAGCAAGGTTTCACCCGGTGTGCGGGGAGATTGATCGTCGCTTCACGGTAGGAGATGCCTTTTCCACCGTCAACGCCGCGCATGCACATCGAGCCGTGGTGCATCCGACCGCCCCGCCTGACTGGACATTCCCGCGTTCCATGTTCACTATTCAGCCCAGCCCGACGCGGGCGGAAAGGTGAACTCCCCATGAGACGGATTCGAATCGCGTTCGTTCTCCCGCACCTGCTTGCGGGCCTGCTCTTCGCGGGCTGCGAAGACAACACCCTGTCCACATGCGACATCCCGCCCGCGGTGCCCACCGGGGTCATCACGGTGACCGGAGACGGCGAAGTGACGATCTTCTGGAATCCTGTCTGGGAAGAGGATGTGGCCGGGTATGGCGTCTACCGGTCGGCCACGCTCGACGGCGCGTATGTACGAATCGCCACTCGCGAAGGCGTGGCGACCGATTACCACACCGACTCCAATGTCGTGAACGGAACGACCTACTTCTATGCGGTCGACGCCTACGACCTCAACGGCAACGAGAGCGCCCTTTCCTACGAGGACGCGTTCGACACCCCGCGCCCGGACGGAACGGGGATTCTCGTCATGGCGCGGGAAGAAGTGCCCTCTTCCTCCGCGCTCGACTTCTCCCTCTACGGGACGGCGGGGTTTGTGACCTCCCACATTGCGGCCTATGCGGACCTGGTGGTTCTTCGCGACAGCGGCGTGCTCTACGCCGTGGGAACGGTCATCGGCGGTTTCCCCAACGACATCCAGGACATGGGCTACACCTACACCATGGACGAGATCTCCTGGGCACCCGCGGAAGGCTGGTCCATCTCCCCGACCGGCGTGGAACTGATCCCCGGGCACACTTATGTGGTGTGGACCTGGGATTCCCACTTCGCGAAGTTCCGCGTAACGGAGGAGTACTTCACAACCCCGGGGATTCCGGCAGGCGTCCAGATTGACTGGGCCTACCAGACCGACCTCGACAATCCGGAGTTGTCGCCCGCTTACTCCCCATAGAACGACACAAAAAGCGTGGAACCCGCCGCCCTTTCGAAGGGTATGATGATGGACGCCGCTTCGCGCGAAGCGCGCACAGTGTCTGCCGAGAGAGGGCGGAACGAACCGCCCGCGAGGTTTCCGACACCGGATTCCTTGTCGGAAGGGACCGCAAAGCTGATCGGGGAACAGGGGCCCCGGGACTGCGGCGGCACCCGACTCTTTCGGTCCGGGGGAGGAGGCGACTCCTCCCCCTTGTTATGGGCGCCGGTTTCATGCGTTTGACAGGATCTTCCCGCGAACCCTATACTGCCGCCGCCTTTCCGCCGAAGATCGGGGGGGGCTCTCCGGGGCCGGAAAGCGAGGGAGTAGCATGATGCAACGCTTTTTCTGTCGCGGCGCGGGCGGTTCGGTCCGGATCGCGTTCGCCTGCGTGTCGATTGCCGTTCTCTCCCACACCCCGGCGAGTGCCGCCTCTCCCGGAGACACCGGCCTTGCGTTCCTGAAAATCGGCGTGGGCGCGCGGGCTGCGGGCATGGGCGAGGCCTATGTCGCGGTTGCCCAGGACGCCACCTCCCAGCACTGGAACCCGGCGGGCATCGCCACCGCGCGTGGGCTGGAAGTCCACGCCTCCCACAACGAGTGGATCTCCGATGTGCGCTACGAGTGGCTGGCCGCCGTCAAGGGACTTCGCGGCCATGCCGTGGGAGTTCACATGGCGCTGCTCAGCATGGGCGAACTGGAAGGCCGCGACGCCAACGGCGACTTCACCGAGAACTTCCGCGCGTGGGACATGCTTCTCGGGCTGACCTATGGCCGGAGGATTTCAGAGTCACTGGAGATCGGCCTGACCGGGAAGCTCCTCCACGAGCGAATCCAGGGCTTTGGCGCGTCCGGCGTGAGCATGGACTTCGGCGCCCGGTACCGGACGCCCGTCCGGGGACTCGTTCTCGCCGCGACCGCCACGAACATCGGCACACCCATGAAGTTCGAGCACGACGAGTTCGTCCTGCCCGCCGGAATGCGTGCCGGACTGGCTTATCGTACGCGGCGGATCCTCGAAGGGCTGATCCTGGCGGCGGACGCGGTCATGCCGAACGATGCGGACCTGCGGGGCCACCTCGGGATGGAACTTCGCGTCCACGAAATGGTCGCCCTTCGGGGTGGCGTCAAGCTCAACCACGACGAAGAGATGGGAACCGCCGGACTGGGCGTTCACTACGGCCCCTACCGGTTTGACTACGCCTACACGCCTTTCACCGAAAGTTCCAGTCTCGGGGATGTCCACCGCGTGTCCATGACCTGGAACCGCTGACCGACCCCGGAGGGGATCAGCCTGCGGGGTCCGCGTCCGTATGCCCGCCGGTGCGCGTGCTCCAGGGGTCCGCATCGGCCCGGGGGGCACCTGAACGCCAGTCCTCCCATGTGAACTCGCCGTCCTCCAGTCGAAGTGCCGAGAACAGCGACATCCAGTCACCCAACACAAAGAGGCGTCCACCCGGGCGCGTTTCCGTGTGGCGAACATGAAGGTGGCCCATGAGGAATGCGTCGTGACCGGAGGCCAGCGCGCCATCCACAAACTCCGCAAGCGGCGCGTCGATGCGGAACTCACGGCCAGTGAAGTGTGTGCGGCTCACGCGCGAAAGGTGCGCCCCCAGACTGTAGGCGAGGTCGGGATGCACACACCTCAAGAGGCCGATCACGACGCGGTTCCGAAGGACGCGCTTGAGAAATGCGTAGCCGGCATCCCCGTGCGGCGCGATGCCATCCCCGTGGGAGAGATAGAGACGGAACCCCTGATGCTCGACACGGACCGGGTCGCGGAGGATCGACATTCCGGCCGCCTCGCGGAAGGTCCGCCCGACCCACCAGTCATGGTTGCCCCCGACGAAATGGACCGGCACCCCCCGATCGGTCAAGTGCCGGATTTCACGGAGCACACCAAAATAACGCACCGGCATGACATGGCGATATTCAAACCAGAAGTCGAACAAGTCCCCGAGAATGTAGACCGCCTCCGCCTGAAGATCCCCGGCTCTTCGCAGGAAGTCGAAAAGCCGCTCTTCGCGGAGACGGTCGGCATCCGGCCCCTCAGAGGACCCCAGATGCGCGTCGGAAACGAAGAACACGGGGCGGGCCATCCGAGCCTCCTGAGGGTCGAGAAAGGTGCGAAGGGAATGAAAGCGGCCCCTCACACGGGAATACGCTCCATGACTTACGGGAAAAACACCCCGGATGGCAACTTTTCTTCCATTCGGGTGTAACAGAACCACGGGCAGACACACACACCATCGGAGGGAACCCCCTCCACGGAAGGACCGATTCTCATGAGCAGACCCATCTCCCGCATTTCGGCAGCACTTCTTCTTCTGGGAGCCGGCGTGCTGGTCGGGTTGGTGATCTCGGTGCGTGTGGACATCGGTCCGGCCTCGGTGGATCGCTCCGAGGCGATCGCGCAGACCGTCCTGCCGGTGGGGCTTCCGGTTGCCTCACCCCATGCGGCCAGCCCGTTTGTGGCTGTGGCCGGGCGGATTGTGCCGTCCGTGGTGGCCATCGCCACACGAAAGAAGGCCGTGGAAGGCGCGGGAGGCTTTCACCACCCCTGGGGCCGGGGATTCGGGCTGGAGGAGATGTTCCCCAACGCCCCGAGGCAGCGGCAGCAACCGCCGGACCACCCGGGCGGTTCGGGATCCGGGTTCGTCATCGACCCCGACGGATACATCCTGACCAACAACCATGTGATTCAGGGTGCCAGCGAAGTCACCGTGCGATTCGCGGACGGGACTGAACTGGACGCGAGAATCGTCGGTCAGGATCCGGAAACGGATGTGGCCGTGCTTCGGGTGGATCCTTCCGGCATGGACGGGGGGTTGGTGGCGCTGACAATGGGCGACTCGGAGCAGATCCGGGTCGGCGACTGGGCGATCGCCGTGGGGAACCCCTTCGGGCAGTTGCAGGGAAGCGTCACGGTCGGCGTGATCAGCGCGAAGGGGCGGACGGACCTGAACATCATGGGCGGCACGCCTGTCTACCAGAGCTTCATCCAGACGGATGCGTCCATCAACTTCGGGAACTCCGGCGGTCCGCTGGTGAACATCGAAGGGGAAGTCATCGGCATGAACACGGCCATCAACGCGGCCGGGCAGGGGATCGGGTTTGCCATCCCCGCGAACATGGCGCGGAGTGTCGCGCAGCAACTGATCGACGGCGGCCGGGTCGTGCGCGGCTATCTGGGAATCCTCCCGCAGGAACTGACGGAGGAACTGGCCGAGAGCATGGACATCGCGGGGACGGAAGGCATCCTCATCGGGCAGGTCATTGAAGACACCCCGGCGGATCAAGGCGGACTCCACACGGGCGACATCATCACAAAGATGGACGGCCGACCCGTGTCGGAAGTGAACGACTTCCGCCTGCGTGTGGCGGAGCAACCGGTCGGGAGCCCGGTGAAGTTTTCCGTCCTGCGTGACGGGAGGAAGAAGACCGTAAAGGTGGTGCTCGACGAGCGGCCCGGATCTCCGGCGAAGAGCATCCCCGAGGAGGAAGAGGACGCATCCTGGGCCGGGATCACCGTGGACGAGATCAGTCCGGAAGAGGCGCGGGACTTCGGAATGTCCGGCGACGCGGTCGGCGTCTTTGTGGTGGGTGTGGCGCCGGGGAGTGCGGCTGACGGCGCAGGCATCCAGACCGGCGATGTCATTCTGGAAGTGGGCAACATGGAACTGGACCGCCTCGCCGACTGGGCGAAGGCGGTGGAGAAGTATCGTGACAAGCGGGCCGTGGCCATTCTCCTCAAGCGAGGGGACCACACCCGCTATGTGGGCCTCAAGCCCTAGACCATCCCCGAAGAGGATCCGATCGTGGCGATCAGCACAGCAGCAGCGAACAGAACAGACGAACCCTCCCTCGATATCTACCTGAGGGACATTCGCCGCACCGACCTGCTCACCCCGGAGGAGGAGCGGGAACTGGCGGTCAGAATCCGGGCCGGAGACGCCGCCGCCCGCGACCATCTCATCTGCGCGAACCTGCGGTTTGTGGTGCGGGTGGCCCGAACATTCACCGGCCGGGGGCTCTGCCTTTCGGACCTGATCAACGAAGGGAATGTCGGGCTGATTCGAGCTGCGGAGAGGTTCGACGAGAACCGCGGGTGCCGCTTCATCTCCTACGCAATCTGGTGGATCCGGCAGGCAATCCTCCAGGCCATCTCCGAGCAGACGCGCGTGGTGCGACTTCCCATGAACCGGGTCGGCAAGGCTCTGAAGGTCTACCGCCGGGGGAACGAACTTCGGCAGGAACTGGGCCGGGACGCCACCGCGGAGGAGATTGCCGACAGCATGGATCTGACACCGGCCGATGTTCGCAAGCACCAGATGCTCAACCAGCGTCATGTGTCGCTGGACGCTCCCACTTCCGCAGACCAAGACTCTACCCGACTCATGGACCTGATCACGGACGACCGGGATACCCCACCCGACGATCGAGTGGTGGAAAAGGACATGAGGGGTGATGTCCGGTCGGCGGTCAAATCGCTGGACCCACGGGAGCAGAAGATCCTCCGCGACTACTACGGCATCGACACGGGCGAGGGCGTGACGCTGGAGACGATCGGAAGGGACCTGGGCATCACACGGGAGCGCGTACGCCAGATCAAGGAGCGTGCGTTGCAGAAGATTGCCGATCTTCCCGAAGGGCCGCATCTGCACGGGTACCTGAACTGACCCGGGGGCGATCCTCCCACCCCACCCCCCACATTCGCTCCGGCTGGCCCCGGGGAGGGCTGGCCACGCTCTGGGGGGGGCTGGCGGGCGCCAGGCGCCGCACTTGACGCGCCGGGGGCAACTTCTGGTATCATTCACCAACATATGGACAGAAGCCTGCAGGTGATGTCCGAATCCGGGTCCTGCCCCAAGCACCCCCCCCGAAGGTGCCCCGTGAGCAGAGTACTGCCAGTCTTGCCGTCGCGCCTTCTACCATCGCCGGTCGCCCTGTTCCTGATCGCCGCGCTGGCGGCCGGGTGCTCCCGGCCTTCCGATGACACCCCCACCGGCATCCCCGTTCTTCAAGAGGAAGGGCCGTCGAGCATTGTCTCCGGCTCGATGGACTGGGATGCGGGCGTGGACGCGGTCGGGTCGTTTGTTGCCGTCACCGGAGGGGAACACGCCGTGGTCCTCCGGCCCGGGGATCTGGTAGCGCGGGACGAGTTCGGAACCGTTGTGTGGAGGGTCGCGCCGCTCGCGGTCGCCCCCGAGGTGATCGGCCGGACAACCTCTTTCACCGGGGCGTATGGCCCGGGCGTGGATCTTCGGGTTCCTGCGCCGCGCCGCGACCTTTCTCTCCCGGTGCGCTTCGCGTCCGATCCGGGGCTTCCCGGGTCGGCCGTCACGCTCGCGGTCGAGACGATCGTGGAACACGATCCCGCCTGGACCGTCTGCGCGGACGGCGTCGAAGTGCTGTCCGCGGCGTTGTCGGGTGCCGAGAACGAGGTCTCCTTCCGAAGCGCCGGGGGTGTCGCGTTCCACATGGGGCTTCCCGTGGCCGGGGACGCTTCCCGCGCGTCGGCATCCTGGACGACGCTGGGGGTGTCGGTGGAGGCGCCCGGGAGAGCGCGCGTGTCATCGGGCGTCTCGGCGGCATGGCTGGCATCGGCGGAGTTCCCGGCCGCACTTTCGCCCCGCATCCGGACCGGGGGGTACGCGCCGATGATCGCGACCTTCCACCTGGCTCCGGCCGTCCCGGGCGGTTCCGCCGCAAGCCTCGCCGTGACCTATACCGACCAGGTTCACAGCATGCTCGATGTCCACATCAACTGGGGAGACGGCGTGGGCGAGCTGTTTCAGGACAACCAACCGGTGCATCGGATCCACGAGTACTGCGAATCGGGCACTTACCGTGTGCGATTCCGCATCCGCAACCAAGCCGGACTGGCCCAAAAGAGCGGCTTGGTGGATGTGACGGTCGGTCCGTCCGCCGCTCCGGGCTTCGTGCTGATTCCGGCGGGGAGCTTCACCATGGGAAGCCCGGTGACGGAACTGGGCCATAGTTCAAACGAGACGCAGCATACGGTGACGCTGACGCAGGACTTCTACATGTCCACGCACGAGGTGACGCAGACCGAATACCTCACAGTGATGGGGACGAGTCCGTCGCACTTCTCCGCGTGCGGGGGGAGTTGCCCCGTGGAAAATGTCAGCTGGTACGACGCGGTGGCCTACTGCAACGCGCTTTCGGCAAGCGAAGGGCTGACCCCGTGCTACTCGGGAAGCGGATCGGGGACGGTCTGCGACTGGAACGCGAACGGGTACCGCCTTCCGACGGAAGCGGAGTGGGAGTACGCGTGCCGCGCCGGGACGG
>JASLLL010000010.1 GCA_030747075.1 Gemmatimonadota bacterium | reverse complement strand
CCATGATCTCCCAGGCGACCTGCAGCGAGTCCACCGTCGTGCCGAGATAAGTGGTCAGTTCCTGCTGGGCATTGAAGTTCCAGAAGTCACATCCACCGTAATAGATGAAGCCGGTGAAGTTGTTCCAGGTGCCCCACCCGTTGACCGAATCCCAGACGCGGGCGTAGTAGGCCACATAGTCGTCCTTGTCCTCAGGCATACACAGGTAGCCGGAGTACTCCACGACACCACCGGTCCAGCCATCACTGTCGATGACAGGAGAGATCAGCAGATAGGAGAACCCGTTCTCCGGGATCTGACCGGTCTCAGGCTTTGCGGCCCACATCCAGTCGTCCGAGAAGGTGCAGGTCGCACCCTTGTTCTTGTAGGCCGGGTCAAAGGCGAGGTGCCACCCGTCGTAGGTGTTCCCTTCGAGTCCTCCAGGAATCCAGACGGCCGGTATACCGCCGGATGTCTGGATCCCGGAGAAATCTCCGGTCTCGAAGTCATCCGTGATCGTGTCCCCTGTGGCACCAATCGTGACCAAGACATTGTCAATGGCACCCATACCGTCCGTGTCATTGCCGTCTTCATCAGACCAGGCACCATCCGAGAAGCAGCGCCAGCGGAATTCAATTCCACCACTCGCGTCCTTGATGGGGAAGGTCACATTCTCGATCCAGGAGGAGTGGCCGTAAGCATCTACGATACTCCCCAGGATCTCGTGCTGATCACTGGATCCGAAAATGTCGTCTCCGCACACACGGCCCACACCACCGTTGTTGATGTCCGGAATCCCGGAGACGCCGTTGAACACGGCCTCGGTGCCAGCGGTATCCACAACCACCTCCCACCGGCCGGTCGAGTTCTCGAAGTACTCAAGGTACATATAGTCGTAGAGGCACTCGACATCGTACCGAACATCAAACTCGAGGGTCCCGCCCATATAGGTGGGGTGGCTCGGGGCGGAGAGAACGAGCGAGTAGTTCCAGTCGTTTCCGTTGCCTTCCTGGTCATCTGCCGGCCAGAAGACTTTCTCAGGGCAGTTGACGTTGACGCCCAGACTGTCGCAACCGCACCAGGCGTTGTAAGTCCCGCCATAAGCGCCCGGGTACCGGTTGGTCACGAACCACTTCGACCCGCCCGGATTCGGCGGATTGAATCGGGCCCAGTGATCCCAGGAGTCGTGCCGGGAACCGGTGTCCTGTGCGGGCGGAATGGCCGGCCAGGTGCTGTCACCGCCGGCGCCTTCAAAGCACCAGACATGATCCACCGTCTGACCGTCGGGAGAATTCACCGTGTCGGCATCCGCGCAGGCGGAGGTACCCGTATCGTAGACTTGGACCCAAGTCGTACCCGCGGAGGAACGGAAGAACAGAGGAAGATTGTGATTCGTAGCAGGGTTGAGGTTGCCGACTGACGTCCACTCTTTCGTACCGGGATTGGCCGCAAGAGCGACATTCCCAATGAAGACGACGAGCAGGGCACCCAAAAGAACGCCGACACTAAGGCGCTTTATCATAGGTCTGACCCCCTCAGAGGCTGTAGCAGCACAGGATCTAGTTGGTGGGGATTACGGAAGGTGCCAACGGGCGACCCTCCACGGGACAAAACTGCGGATTCCTCCTTCCGTGATCAGGCCAAGAGGACTCGAGGACCAGCGTTTCGAACGGCCACTCTATCAAAAGGGGTCACGGGAGTCAAACACCCAGCGACTCCCTCATGGCCCCCTCTTGTCCGCAAGAGTTGCTAGCTCTTGGCTAGTGCTGTGTCTCACCACCCGGTGCGACTTCACCCGGTGATGCCTGTCAGAGTCTGGCAATGAAGGCGACGAAGCTCAGGACTCATCTTCAGGCCCGTCAGGGAACCGGTCGCCCACTGACAAGATTCAGAAACTCACTGCGAGTCTTCATGTTGTCCCGGAACTCGCCCAGGAGGCAGCTTGTGACGGCGGAAGAGCCCTGCTTCTCCACACCACGCATCATCATGCAGAGATGTCGCGCTTCCACAACAACCCCCACGCCGTGAGGTGCCAGCCCCTCCTGCAGGGCCAGAGCAATCTGCGAGGTCAGGCGCTCCTGGACCTGAAGGCGCCGCGAGAAGACCTCGACGAGGCGGGCAATCTTGGAGAGACCGACAATCCGGCCCTTGGGGAGGTAGGCGACATGGCAACGACCGAAGAACGGAAGCAGGTGGTGCTCGCACATGCTGTACATCTCAATATCCCGCACGACCACCATCTCCTGGCAGTCTTCCTCGAAGACGGCTCCCTCCAGGATCTCTTCGGGATCCTGGAGGTACCCTTCCGCGAGGCGCGTCCAGGCGGTCTCCACGCGGGCCGGGGTTCGCAGGAGGCCTTCCCGCTCCGGAGACTCCCCGATTTCTCCCAGCAGAATCCGGATCGCGTTCTGAAGTCGCGGGTTTCCGCTCGGCGCCGGGCTTGAGGTCATGAAACGCCCTTCTCAAGAGGGATCTGCCTGCCGATCCACTCAGTCATACGGAAGCTCGCTGTCCGGGCATCCTCCCGGAGAATGCTCCCCGGTTCGCAAACCCACCTCTCGGCAAGAGTTCCTGCACTCAGTCAGGGGACAGGAGTGGCCGTCGGCTCCTCCACCGTTACGCTGTCCACCAGGCGAGCCAGCTCAACACGCGGAGCGTAAAGGGAAACAACGCGCGTGCCGCCTCGAGCCACCAGCCGGTCGCCATCCCCGGCATGAAGCGAACGACTCTCCCCGCTTCCGGTCACCTCTGAGGAATCCTCGGATGAGCGAATCTCCCCTTCCAGAACGATATGACACTCCGCATCCGACTCCGACGACTCCTTCCCGAAGGTCACCGTATGCTGGAACTCACGGTGAACCACGCAGAACGCCGGTTCGCTGAAGAGTTCTCGGGCCACGCAGTTGCGCCCTTCGGCCACCGGAACATCCTCCGCCCCCGCTTGGGGCGGTGAGTTCTCAATGGAGAGAATGAGTGCGCGGAGAAGATCCAGCTTCTCCGAGTCCGTGAGAGTTCCACCCGATTCACCCGGGGAGCCCTCGCGCACCAGAATACTCATGTCGATGCCGAGCACATCCGCAATCCGTCGCGTCACCTTCAGACTGGGCACTCGCTGGTTGGCTTCGATCTGGCTGATGTACGCCGGGGCCACCTGCACCTGACGCGCCAGCGCGGTCTGGGTAAGTTCACGGAGATTCCGATAGAAACGAACATTCTCGCCAATCCTGCTCATGATCGGCTCCTTCCAGAGACTGGAGGACAAGGACCTCAAGCTCACCAATACTTTTCACAGAAAATAGCAAGAGGACCTAACCGTCAAGGGCATTTCAGGAAAATCCAGAAGAATCCGCCAACTGAGAGATGGATCGGGAGCAACCCGGCGCTTCGACGGGACTCGCGCCGAGGAGCAGTCCGGCGACAGTGGGTCTCGACTCAGCGGTGGGCGATTTCAGGGAGCGCGCGGAACTAGCGCCCGAAGCTCACCCCGACGGCCTCGATGGCGCGAATCTCGTCTCCGTCGACGGGCACGGGACGGGTGCGCCCCCCCACCTCAGACAACGCTACGGAGGTGATCTGATTCCCGCGGATCGCCACCATACGGCCAAACTCTTTTCTTTCCACGAGTTCCACCGCCCCCACTCCGAAGCGCGTCCCCAGAACCCGGTCGCGGGCGGAAGGGCTTCCCCCGCGCTGCACATGTCCCAGCACCGTGACGCGGCATTCCACCCCGAGACGCTCGTGAACGGCAGCCGCAACGCGTTCGCCCATCCCGCCAAGGCGTTCAAAGCCGCTGGCTGCATCTTCCGCGGATTCCAGGAGAGCCTTCCCGCCGTCGATGGAGCGGGCTCCCTCCGCAACGACGACAATGGAGAAACGGGCTCCTCTCGCCTCTCTCTCCGCGACTTTCCGACAGACCTTCTCCAGATCGAACGGGATCTCCGGAATCAGAATCACATCCCCACCACCTGCCGCCCCGGCCTTGAGGGCAATCCACCCGGCATCCCGCCCCATGACCTCAATCACCATGACCCGCTGATGGCTGGCAGCAGTCGTGTGAAGCCGGTCGATGGCATCCATGGCGGTCTCGCACGCCGTATTGAACCCGAAAGTGGCGTCGGTCCCGGGAACATCGTTGTCGATCGTCTTGGGAATGCCCACGACGGGAATCCCCTTCTCCGAGAGGCGCTGCGCAATCCCCAGCGAACCATCCCCGCCGACCACCACCAGCGCATCAAGCCCCAGGATGCGAATGCGATCCACGACTTCCTGCGAGCGATCCTCCCGAACGATCTCCCCGTCGCGCTCCACCGGAAAGGCGAACGGATCCCCACGATTGCTGCACCCCAGAATGGTGCCCCCTGTCTGGAGAATCCCCCGGACATCGTCTCTGGCGAGCGAGCGAATGCCGTCCTGTCCGAACAGCCCTTCGAAACCGTCCTCGATCCCGAGGACCTCCCAACCGCGCCCGGTCGCCGCCTTCACGACCGCCCGAATGACTGCGTTCAGCCCGGGTGCATCTCCCCCACCCGTGAGAATCCCGATCCTTGGAAGCCGCCTGCGCCCGGTCATGTCGCTCCGATCTCTTCGCCGTTCAGGTCTCCGTCTCCGGTGAGCGCCTCGCCGGGAAGAGAGCGCAGAAAGCCCTCCATACGCTTCTCCCTGCCCTCCCGGCGCCACTCCGACCAGCGCTGCATCTCCTGCGAGTGCGGAAGGATGGCCTCGCGGAAATTGCGGAGCGCCCCACGCCGCTCAATCGCCCGGAAGAACTCGTCCCGGATCTCCGGATTCTCCACCGACTCCACAAAGTCCTCGATCTCTTCAAACGCCGCCTGCGGATTTCGGGAAGGAATCCTGAGGAACTCGTCCCCCAACCCCTCCTGAACGCGCTCGTATGCGTCTGCGGACTCATCCGAAGCACGGGATCTGACGAAAGTGTGAAGAGTCCCGGCCGTCAGGCAGAGGTAGTGTTCGCGATCGGAATCGGCGTCTTCCAACGCACGGGAGAGCGCCGCTCGGTCGATGCTGGCAATGGTGGACGGGTTCATGGACACCCTTCGGATTTCATGGAAGGATTGATGTTTCGAATCAATGATGACGACATGCTGATGTCGCGACAAAGTGGAGTGACACTCGCACAGAAGGCCCACGCGCACACAGGCTAGCGTCACGCCGGAAGCCGGTCAAGTGGAGGAGAAGGACACGGTGGCACGAAACGCACGGGAGGGGATCGGCGTGGCTCTCTCCGGAGGCGTGGCGCGGGTCTCGGCTCACATAGGAGTGCTCCGGGCACTCGAAGAGGCCAAGATCCCCATCCGCGCCATCGCGGGGACCAGCGGCGGGTCGCTGGTGGGGGCGTACTATGCGGCAGGCCGTTCTTCGGACGAGATCGTGGAACTCGCCCGCAATCTATCCTGGAAGAGACTGTCGAATGTCACGCTCCCGAAGATGGGGCTCTTCTCCAACGAGAAAATGGAGAAACTCATCAATGAGGAGCTGGGCCACGCGAGGTTTGAGGACCTCCCCGTTCCGTTTGCCGTCGTCGGAGCCGACCTGACCACGGGAAAGAAGATCGTCTTCACGCGCGGGTCTGTAGCTGCGGCCGTGCGCGGGAGTTGCTCCATTCCACAGGTCTTCACGCCCGTGATGATCGACGGGCACCTCATCGCCGACGGCGGTCTTGTGGAGTACCTTCCCATTCAGACTCTGCAGTCCATGGGATGTGAAGTCACCGTGGGGGTGAACTTGGGCAGCACGCGCAACTGGGAAGCCCACCCACGCAACTTCCTGGAACTGGCACTGCGCGTGATCGGTTATGTGTCCCAGCGAAATGCCGCTGTCTCTGAACGGTACGCAAGCGTTGTCATCCATCCGGATCTGGCGGACTTCGGTTCCTACGACCTGGACCGTGTGGACGACCTCGTCGAGTGCGGGTATCAGAGTGCGCGGCGCGTCCTGCCTTCCATTCATGCCGCTCTGGAAGCCAACGCCAACCGTCATGGGATTGGCGGGTTTGTGCGCCGTATTCGGGCGCGCTTTGCCCCCGCCGGACTCCCGGGGAGAGGTCTCTGATGCCGAATGCCGTACTTCTGGACGGGGTGCGCACCCCCTTGGTCCGCTCGGGAACCGCGCTGCGTGATATCCATGCGAAGGAGTTGGGACGACGCGTCGTCCGCGAAACTCTGGAACGCTCCGGAACGCCTGCCGACCGCGTGGATGAAATCATCGTGGGGAATGCGGGTACGCCCTCGGACGCACCGAACATCGCCCGCGTCATCGGACTCATGGCGGGCCTGCCCGAGTCCACACCCGGACTCACCGTGCACCGAAACTGCGCATCCGGCATGGAGGCCGTCATTCTCGCTGCGGCGAAGATCACCTCCGGGGAAGCCCGCCTGATCGTGGCCGCCGGCACGGAGAACCTCAGCCGGGCGCCGATGGTGCTGCCGCCGGAGGCCAACCCCTGGTTCGTGCGCTGGTCCCGAGCCCGGTCGATCCCGGCAAAGCTCGCCGCGCTGCGTGCGCTACGCCCCCGGGACATGATGCCACACCCCGCGCTCCTCGACGGACTCACGGATCCCGTGTGCGGGCTCAGCATGGGCCGAACGGCGGAGGTCCTCGCCCGGGAGTTTGGAATCTCCCGTGAAGAGCAGGACGAGTTCGCACTCTCCAGCCACCTCCGGGCCGTAGACGCGTGGGAGGATGGACGCATCGCCGAAGAAGTCACGCCGGTGTTCGTCGGCCCGGGCTTCAAGAAAGTCATCGAGAAGGATGTCGGCCCAAGAGAGAACCAGACGACAGAAGCACTCTCCGGGCTTCGGCCTGTTTTCGAACGGCGGGACGGCACCGTGACGGCGGGAAACTCGTGTCAGGTCACGGACGGCGCGGCAGCGGTGGTCGTCGCATCCGAGGACTACGCCGCGGAGCTGGGACTGACCCCGGTGGCGAAGATTCTCGGCACCGCCACCGCGGGACTCTCCCCGCGAAGGATGGGGCTGGGGCCGGCCTACGCCACGCCGCTGGCTCTCGATCATGCCGGCGTCCGAATGGCGGACATCGATCGGATCGAGATCAACGAGGCGTTTGCCGCGCAGGTGATCGCAAACGAGCGCGCCTTCGCCAGTGACCGCTTTGCAAGCGAAGAACTCGGTCGCGCGTCCGCCACCGGGGAGATTCGAAGAGACCGGCTGAATGCGGACGGCGGGGCGATCGCCCTGGGACATCCTATCGGTGCTACGGGGACGCGACTCGTCGTGACCCTTCTGCGACAGCTTCGCCAGAGCGGCGGAGCCCTCGGACTGGCCACACTGTGCGTAGGTGGAGGACAGGGGTCGGCCATTGTGATGGAGCGCGTATCATGACGAAAACCGGAAGCGTCCTCACACTCAAGGACTGCGGCGAGGGGATCCTCGCCATCGTCTTCGACCGCCCGGATTCCCGGGTCAATCTCGTGGATGAGCGCTGGCTCATCGATATGACCGCCGCTCTGGACGAAGCAGAAGCCGCCGCGCCGAAGGGACTCCTTTTGCTCTCGGCCAAGCCCGGGAACTTCATCGCCGGCGCGGACATTTCGCTGATTGCCTCTCTGGAGGATCCCGCCAGGGCCGAAGAGGCCGCCCGAACCGGGCAGGCGCTCCTGGACCGGCTGGAGGACCTCCCGTTCCCGACGGTCGCCGCCATCGGCGGTTCCTGTCTCGGAGGCGGGTTTGAGACGGCCATGGCGTGTACCTGGCGTGTTGCTGCTGACGGGGACTCCGTCATCCTCGGGCTGCCCGAGGTCCGCCTCGGCATTCTCCCGGGATTCGGCGGTACATGGCGCCTTCCTCGACTTACCGGAGTCACGGCGGCGCTCCCGCTGATCCTGACCGGTGGCAACCTGCGACCGAAACAGGCGCTCGCGCGCGGAGTCGTGGACCGTCTGGCCGCGCCGGAGCTCCTGGAGGAAGTGGCTGCGCAGGTCGCCAGGACCGGCGTCCGCCGCAAGAAGCGCCCGGCCATGTCCCGGCTTACGGATTCGGCGTTGGGAGGCAACCCCATCGGACGGGCCGTTCTGCGCAGCGCCACGCGCCGCGGCGTTCTCAAGAAAACCGGCGGACACTACCCCGCCGCGCCGGAGATCATCGACCGGGTGATCGGAGGGCTGGGGCTCAAGCGCAAGAAGGCGATGGCCAGGGAGGCGGAGGCATTCGGCCGCCTCGCGGTCACTCCGGAGTCGAAGAGCCTGTTGTTCCTCTTTCAGGGCAGCGAAGCGCTCGCCCGGCATCCCTGGACCGGGGCGGAATCTCCGGTGGACCGCACCTCCGCAAAGGCGGGAGTGATCGGTGCGGGCACCATGGGCGGAGGAATCGCAGGCGCCCTCGCGACGCGCGGGCTCGCGGTTCGGCTGAAGGACACTGCCGTCGAGCCACTTCGCGTGGGCCTTGCGGGCGCCGCCGCCCCCCTGAACCGCCGGACGCGTCGACGCGCACTTCATCCCCGTGATCGAGACGCTATTCTGGCACGAATCTCCCCCACGACGGGCGACACCGGCATGGCTGACGCGGCCTTCGTCATCGAGGCCGTACCGGAAGTGCTGGACCTGAAGATTGCGGTCTTCCGAGCTCTGGAGGATATGCTGCCTCCGACGGCCTACCTCGCCACGAACACTTCCTCCATTCCAATCTCGCGGATCGCGGCAGGGCTTTCGGACCCGACCCGTCTCGTCGGGATCCACTTCTTCAATCCCGTCGATCGAATGCCGCTCGTGGAGATTATCCCCGGAGAGGAGACCGCGCCCGAAGTACTGGAACGCGCAGTGGGTCTGGTCCGGCGGCTGAAGAAAACTCCGCTGGTGGTCGCGGACCGTCCCGGATTCCTGGTGAACCGGTTGCTCCTCCCCTACCTCAATGAAGCCGCCATCGCCGTGGCGGAAGGTGTGGGGGTGGACCGGATCGACCGGGCCATGAAGCGATTCGGCATGCCCATGGGACCGCTCCGCGTGCTGGACGAAGTGGGCATCGATGTGGCCGCGAAGGTCTCCGGGGTCCTGGAGGATGCATTCGGGGAGCGTGCGAGACCGGCCGACATCATGCCTCGTCTGCTGGAAGCCGGCGCGCTGGGTGCCAAGGCCGGGCGCGGCTTCTGGGCGGGGCCGAAGAAGAAACGACGCCCGAACACGGCGGATCTCGGAATCTCCGAAAGCGGCCCGGCCGTGACGGATCAGGAGATCACGGACCGTCTGATGGCGGGAATGCTGGCCGAAGCCGCGCGGTGCCTGGCGGATGGAGTGGTGCGGGAACCGGACCATCTGGACATCGGTTCGGTCATGGGCTTCGGCTTCCCGCCTTTTCTCGGGGGCGTTGCGCGATGGGCACGAAGCGTCGGCGAAGAGGACGCACGGCGCACGCTGGAAGGGCTTGCGGAACGACACGGAACCCGATTCACGCCCCCGGATGAACTGGGAGCGCTCTTCCGCTGAGACAGACCGGGCCGGGTTCCTCCACGCTCTAATCGCCGGATGCGGCGTGCGTGCGAGGAACCCGGCCCGGTGGGAACGGGCTACCAGATCTCGCGGCGATCCTCCAGGTCCCAGAATGTGAGCGAACCGCCGACTTCCCCCACCACTTCTAGAATGCCGTCCGCATCGACATCGAACAGCGTCATGGGATACCCGAACCCGTCGGTCGCCCACTCGATGTTCAAGGTGGCCGTGTCCAGAACATACCCGTCGTTCAGCACGATTTCATCGGTCAGATCTCCGTCGACATCCGCGATCACCATGTATCCCGGCTCCACAAAGTCCCGGCCCTCTCGTTCGCGGAAGAACTCAATCCCGTCGTAATACGCCACCTTGTTGTCGGCACAGACTACCATCTCCAGCGCATTGTCCCGGTCCACATTGGCGATGGCCATGGCCTGGATCGCCTCAAACTTCTCATCCACGGATTCCCACATCAGCTCGTACTTGGTGGTCTCCCAGACATAAATCCGCGCACCGCTTGTCCAGGCCACGATCTCCATGTGCCCGTCCTGATCCAGATCCGCGCCGAACACCTCCCGGACCGAACCCTCCAGCGGGAAGCTCTTCCACTTCTCGCGGAGACGCTCTCCGTCGGAGACGAGCAGATGGACGATGCCACGCGTGTCCCCATACAGAAACGCAGCCTCATCCCGTTCGCCCCAGGGCATCGACGCAAATGCGGGGAATGCTGAAGCCAGCCCGGCGATCTCCGCCTCGACGGCCTCCAGACCTCCGAGGTCCGCTGCGATGGCGGGCGTGACGATCCAGGGAAGGAGCAAAGCGAGCAGCGCGGCGAACCCCGCCGCGATCGAGCTTGATCGGGTCATGATTCCTCCTCGTTCGGGCCCGAGCCGGGAGGCTGCCCGGTGACACGGACCGATGCTCGCATTCTATCGCCGGGAAGCGCGCAGGTCACCCCAAAGAGACGTGGACGAAGAATGAGTTTCGCGGAAGAAGGCCTCGCCTCAAAGCGAAGCTCAGCGGCGATTCGCCACCGCAGTGCGCGACGCGGTCATCGGGTCCGAGAGGCCCAGAATCCCCACAAAGGCGGTACGGGCGAGGACCAGGCCAAGACCGAGGCCAGCGAATCCGTAGATCAAGATCACGATGGGTTCAAGCATGGTGCGCCATCCTGGATGCAGGCTGCTCGAGGGGGTCACCCCACCGATCGGCACCCCGGGACAGCTTCTTGAGGACTCAGCGGGTGGGGAAGTCTCTCGCGGCGCGGTCGAGAGCCTCGCGGAGGGCGCGGGTAGCCGCTTCCACATCCGGCTCCGCGACCACGGCGGAGATCACCGCGACTCCCGCAGCTCCGGCCTCCAGAACCGAGGCGGCGTTCTCCGGACTCACTCCGCCTATCCCCAGCACCGGCACCGGGACGGCCGCGGCGATCCGAGCCAGCGTCTCCAGACCAATCGGCGACCCGGCATCCCTCTTCGAGGAAGTGGCGAACACCGGTCCCACGCCCAGGTAGTCCGCGCCGTCACGCGCCAGTTGGCGCGCCGCCTCCACCGTGCGCGCGGACCCGCCCAGAACTCTCGGGCGAAGCCAGCGACGCCGCGCAGCCGCCACCGGCATGTCCTCGGGGCCCACGTGCAACCCGCCTGCATTCGCCGCAAGCGCGACATCGAGGCGGTCGTTGACGACGAAGAGCCGCCCACGCACCTTCGCGATGTTCGCAAGGCGATCGGCCATTCCGGCCAGCATCGCCAGGTCCATCGACTTCTCCCGAAGCTGCACGCAATCCGCACCGCCCGACCACGCCGCCCGTGCGATCTCGCGAGGATCGCGTCCACCTGAGAGGACGGAGTCGGTCAGTACATGGAGTTGCGGGAATGCGGCAAGAGGATCTTCCATGACGCCATGGTGTCACTCCCTCCGCCAGCGGGCAAGACCCTGACAGGAAGTTGGGGATGTGGGACCATGAGCCAACGCGGAAGTTGGGAGAGCCGGCCCTTGAGAATCCTCTTCGCCACGAGCATCAAGACCTGGGGAGGTGGCGAAGAGTGGATGCTCTCTGCCGTCCGGGAACTCACGCGACGCGGCCACACGGTGGGACTGGCCGCGCGACCGGATTCCACGATCCTCACGCGTGCCCGAAGCGAGGGACTGCCCGCACTTCCGACGGCATTCCGCTCCGACGGAGATGTTGCGTCCTTCCTCCGCATCCTTCTGGCGTGCCGTCGCCTGCGAGTGGAGATCGTCTGCCTCAATATGGATCGCGTGCTCCGGGTGGCCGGATCCGCAGCGCGACTCGCCGGAGTTCCGGTCGTTCTCCCGCGTCGCGGCAGCGAGTTCCCGCTGAAGCCGGGACCGCTCTACCGATTCAGCTATCGGCGGATCGCCACCGGGATGATCGTCAACTCCGAAGCCACCGCCGCCGCTCTCTGTCGCGAGATTTCGTGGACTCCCGCAGGGCGCGTTCATGTACTTCCCAACGGAGTTGACCTCGCACGATTCGAAGCTCCCGTTGAACGAAACCGGATTCGCGAGACTCTCGGCATCCCGGCAGAGGCTCCGCTCATGACCATTGTCGGTGAACTGACTCATCGAAAGGATGTCGCCACGGCAATCCGGGCACTCGCGGAACTGACGGAAGCCGCCCCCGACGCGCGCCTTCTCCTCATTGGCGAAGGCGACACGGAGCTTGAACTGCGCCAACTCGCGACGGAGTGTCGCCTTGCCGACCGCGTGATCTTCGCCGGGTTTCGAAGCGATGTGCCTGCGCTCCTCGCTGCGAGTGACCTCCTGCTCCACCCGTCCCGTGTCGAGGGCTTCGGATATGCCGTCGCGGAAGGAATGGCGGCGGGGCTTCCGGTGGTCGCGACCGATGCCAGCAGCATCCCTGAGATCGTGGAGGACGGCAGCACCGGGCGGCTGTTTCCGCCGGGGCAGTCGAGCGCCCTTCGGGAGGCGGCCGAAGCGTACCTCCTCGACCCGGAACTCCGCCGGCGGCACGGCCAGGCCGGGCGCGCCAGGGTCCGCCGACGCTTCGCGCTCCAGCAACGCGCGGATGAACTGGAGGGAATCTTCCGGGAGGAACTGCGCCGGACGAATGCCAAGCGCACACCTTCCTGAGCCGGAGCCGGAAGGCAGGCTGGCGCGGACCTCACGGGAAGTCCGCGCCGACAAAGCTACTGCATCAGGATTCCCTGCTGAATCCACGACCCGAGATACTCAAACCTCCCGATGAGAAGCGAGATCCGGGCCATCACCGTGTATCCGAAGCTGGCACCGAACGCCGCCATGAGCACCCAGATACCGAAGCGGGACGCCTTGCCGAATGCGCCGGTATGCTCCTTCGAGAAGAAGAAGTACGACAGCCCGCAGAGCACCCCTCCCACGATCAGGATGTTCGACAGGGAAGCACCCAGCGAGAAGACACCGTTCGTCTGGACAATCAACGGCAACGACATGGTCGAGTGCACCTGCGCCATGAAGTCGGACGCCAGATAACGCGTGAGATTCGTGCCCGCCGTATAACCGATGATAAACGCCATGGCCCAGCGCGACATCCAGGCGATCGGAGTGATCAACCGCGTCAGGAGGATCAACCCCAGAATGCCGGGAATCAGGTAAAAGTAATCCGGATCGTGTCCGCGAACCTGTTCGTACATGTCCGCCATCTGCGCCGGGAAAATCCGGGCGATGAGATTCGGCATGATCGTAGCCCAGAAGCCCTGCACCATCCAGAATGCCGCCGACACCCCCACGAACAGGTGCTCGGCGAACTTGTAAAACGGGTTGTCCTTGTAAAGGAAGCTGAAGATCATCAGCGTCAGAAGCGCTCCGACCCACAGACCCAGGAGTTCACTGAATGCCACTGGATTCTCCCTCCTAGAATCTGCGCTCGCGGCGCTTGGTTGCGAAGTAGGAAATGTTCCCGAGAACAACGAAGAGCACGATCACAACGTGCGCCACCGTCTGGGGGAACATACGGATCATGGCCGTGGTCGCGGTGTCTGCGAAGCGGGGTTTGCCGGTCATGAGCGCCGCCTCATACTCGGCGGCCCCCTGAAGCCCGCCCATCAGACCGATCAACTGCTTCGGATAGTAGGGGTACAGAAGCGGCGCCTCCACGGCGGTCACCCCGCCACCGATGGTCACGCCCTCCGTATCTCCCGCAAACTGGACCCACTCCTTGAGTCCGGGGGACCCGGAACCGATTCCGAGAATCATCGCCATGTCCGCGATGACCCCCACATTCGCCATCATCGGGATGTCGTCGATGGGCCGCGAAGGCACCCTCTCCCCATGCCCGGTATCGGAGTTGTACTGCCCTTTGAAGTCCGAGCCCAAGGCCTGGATCAACCCCTGGTTCCCCACCTTGTAGCCCAGGTTCACATAGTCGACCCCGTAGGTCTTGTCGGGGAAGTCCGGAACGATCACATCGTCCATCAGCATGGTCGCCATGGGGGGACCGGTCGCCCACAACGACATGATGTACAGCTTGAGGTCGTTCTCCAGACAATGACGGGCCAGCGCATGCGCCATGGGTTCGTTCTCAGGGCGTGTGCTGGGACCGTAGTCCAGAGAAAGGAGCATCCGCGAACCGGCAGGGAGTGCGTCGATATGGTCGTACAGACGCTGCACGATCGGGCTGGGATCCACCGGCGCGGGACGCTTCATCGCCAGAGGAATGGCGACGGTCAGCGCGATGGCCACAAAGATCAGCCGACGGTCCAGCGACCCGAGTTTTTCCAGGAAGGCCAACATGGTCTAGTCACCCCCCAGGTGCGCACGCTCAATGCCGAGGATCAGCCGGAGCGAAGTGGAGACAATCCCGAGTGAAATCCCAATCATGATGGTCCGCTGCCCGGCAAGATTCGGGACAGCCATAATCCAGTTGGACAGGTTCGGGATGTGGAGGAACTCCAGCGGAGTCCCAACGAGGAACGCGGTCATTCCCTCACCGATGAAGGTCCGTCCCAGGAGAATCACGAAAGCCGCCAGAAGGAGGATGGTGGCCTCCAGGTTCTTCGCACGGAACGCCCGGTAGCTTGCGGACGCGACGAAGAAGGCCAGCAGCGAGAACATGGTCGATTGGCAAGGGTCGAATACCGAGTGGTACATCTTCATGTAGATGGTGTTTTCCGAATCAAAGGACTCGGCGACTCCCAGGCCGCCATCGCCCAGTTGCAGTCGGGTAAGTCCCACCACCAGCATGAGCAGGAAACCGCCCACGGTCACCAGAGAGTAGAGCCAGTCGGTACCTCTCTGAGTGATCCTGGTCAGATGCACGCGAAGGAGATTCCCCCCGCCCAGGATGAATGCGAACGCGGCGATGAGGTCGAAGTAGACCGGAATCCTCTCCTCCATCTGCCGGAACGGTGTGTGCGGGATGAAAAAGGACAGGATCAACACCGCCCCGATCACCGCCGTGATCATGATTGGAAGTCCGCGCTTCAAGGAGATCTCCTTTCGCCCCGGGCGGGACTAATGGGCCGCTGACCAGAGTCGGTCGAGCCAGGAAGAAACATTCGCCAGGAATCCGCTGCCGGTCACATTGGCCAGAGTCACGGACAACGAACCCGCCAGAATGAACACTCCGGACAGCACCTTGCCCATGTCGGACCCCTTGAGAGAGCCGAGCATTTTCTCGTCACCGGACAGGTAAGCACTGGCCGCAAAGAGCTCCTCTCCGATCAGAGTGTAATCACACGCCGCAACGAAGAACGGCAGCTGAGTCGGCATGGCTGTTCCCGCCACCTGAATGGCTCCAATATGGTTGCCGGTCTCGGCGAGAATGAGCGACTCCGCGAAGAAGGCTCCGAGATAGAAACAGGCCGCCGGCTTCTTCCGGAGCATGACGCCATCCACATGAGCGACATACCCGAATTGCTCATCCGTCACATAGTAAATGTTCTCTTCGCGGTAGGCATCCGGACGCCCGGCTGACAGGTAGGCCTCCTTGACCGTCTCCCGCGCAGTGCTCATCACAATCGAGCGACTGGTCGGCATCAGCAAGCTGGTCTCGTACTCCGCGATCATCCGGGAAATGGTTCCGAGGATGGTGATCCCCGCAACCGTCTGAACATTGTCCATATCCTGGATACCCGCCACATAGAGTACCGGCTGGCCCATCTCCGTGGCGCGCCCCACCGCTTCGGTGACTGCGTCCATTCCGGCGATCTTGCGGATATAGAGCTTCGCACCGGACGCTGCCCGGTAGATGTAGTAGAGAATGGCCCCGCAGACAAGGAACGCCACAACAGCGACATTCCACCTGTCGAGATAGAACCACTGCTCGGATGCGGCGGCGGGTTCGGAGGTCATCGACTCCCCTTCTCCGCCCGGGCCAAATGCCACCACGCGATAAGTGCAGGCTACTCCGTTGTCAACGCCGACATCCGTGTAGAGGGACTCTCCAGGACCGACTTCACCCGCTGATTCGAAGGCCTCGCCCTCCACAGAGCGAAGTACGCGATATCCCCCGAGAACATCCGCGTTCCCGTCGTCAGGGGAGGTCGTCCAGGTGACGCGGATCACTTCTCCGGCATCGTGCGGGAAGTCCTCCGCATGAACCCCGGTCGGCGGGGCCGGAGGCGGCACCATGGCTTCCGGTTCAACAGCATCCGCCCCGGGGAGTTCTCCCGGGTTGGACTCCTGCGCCACGGCCGAAACCGCAGCCGCCGCGAACAGCAGGAGGAGCAGCAAAGCGAGCCTTGGGATTCTGTCCATCCGCTCCCTCGAGATTCTCCGGTGATCGTTCAATCCGCCCGATCCTCACCCGGACCGGGCACCGGGGCGGACGGTGCCTCTCCACCCATTGACTGTCAAGCGGCATTCCCGCTTCGGATTGACGCCTGGCGCCGTGTCTGGCACTCTGCCCGGCCGTTGCGCCTCTACCCCTCGCATCCACGGGAGCCACTGTGCGCCTGATCCTGTTCGATATCGACGGCACGCTCATCCACTCCGGCGGGGCCGGACTTCGCTCCCTTCGCAAGGTGTTTCACGAGATGTTCGACCTGGAGGATGCGGTCGAGGGGATCGCCTTCCACGGTCGAACCGATCCCGCCATCGTTCGCGAAATCGCGAAGAAGTGTCTCGGCCCGGATCCCGACGACGCGCGCATGGCCGAGATCACCAAACGCTACCTCGTTCACCTGCAGGAGTTCCTGCGCGATCCACCCGGCTATCAGGTTCTTTCCGGAGCACACTCGCTGGTGGCCGATCTGGCCGAAGACCCGGCTGTGGTCCTGGGGCTCGCAACGGGAAACTACGAAGTCGCCGCGTACGCCAAGCTCCGGCCCGGTCAGCTCGACGGTTTCTTCGACCTGGGCGGCTTCGGTTCCGACAGCGAGAGTCGCCCCGAACTCACCCGCATTGCGGTGAGTCGCGGCCGGGAGCGCGCCGGAGCGGCAGTCCCGGTGGTGGTGGTCGGCGATACCATCCACGATGTCCACGCGGCTCACGAGGCCGGGGCTCGCTGTCTGGCTGTTGCGACAGGCAACGCGTCGATGGAGACGCTGGAAGAAGCGGGCGCGGACTGGACCGTCCCGACTCTGGAAGACCCCCGGGCACGCGAGGTTCTCGAACTTGCGTCCTTTCACTCCCGTTGACCCCTCCCCCTGTCGGGTGCTACCATGAACTCAGCTGCGGATGGTCCACTCGGGGATCATCAGGCGGAGGTTCATCATGATCGCGCATCGCAAGCTGATCTTGTCGGCCGCTCTTCTTGTCGGACTCTTGTCCGTGGGCGTCGCCGCAGCGGAAGTTCACATCGTCCAGATGACCTCTGTGGATTATGAGCCCCGGTTCGTCCCGGCCGCCATTCAGATCCAGCCCGGAGACACGGTCCGATGGATCAACTCGGACCCGTCGTTTGTGGACCACTCCGTGATGAGTGGCACGGGCAGCGCAGATCCTCTGGCCGGAGATGCCTGGAGTTCCACCACGGTCGCCTACGCGGACTGGTATGAGCACACCTTCCAGGACACGGGCGTGTACGAGTTCTTCAGTCCGCCCTACGAGTTCGAGGGAATGTTCGGCTCGGTTCGGGTGGGCGGAGACACCGGCGTTGATGAGCCTCTCATCAGCACCTCCTGGGGTTCGGTGAAGGCGTTCTTCCGGTATGCCCTCCCGAAGAAGTAGGCTGCCCCCCTTCCCGCGCACATGGCTCGTTCCCGCATCCGATCGCAAAACCCTTGTGTCGCCGTGACGCGCATGAGACGAGTGGAGTCCGCTCCGGCCCGAGGCAAGCGTGCGCTCGCGGTGCTGAAAGCGCTCCGCGTGGAGTTCCCCGATGTGGAGTGCGCACTCACGCATCGGACTCCCCACGAACTTCTCGTCGCCACCATCCTCTCCGCGCAGTGCACCGATGTGCGCGTCAATATCGTAACGCGTGACCTCTTTGAGAAGTACCGGTCGGTGGAGGACTTTGCCCGCGCGGACATTCGCGAACTGGAGCGGGAGGTACACTCAACCGGCTTCTTCCGGAACAAGGCCCGCAACATTCTCGGAATGAGCCGGGAGATCATCGCCCTCCACGGCAGCATAGTTCCCCGCACCATGGAGGAACTGACCGCGCTCCCCGGGGTCGGGCGGAAGACAGCCAATGTCATCCTCGGGAATGCGTTCGGTATCCCGGGGATGGTGGTGGACACTCATGTGATGCGACTGTCGAACCGCCTCGGCTTCAGTCGGAAGTCCGATCCGGTGCGGATTGAGGCCGACCTGTGCGCGATCCTCCCCGAGGCGTGGTGGACGGAAGCGTCTCACCTCCTGATCCACCACGGCCGGAAGCACTGCCCCGCGCGCAGCCCGCGCTGCGAGACCTGTCCCGTGCGGGGGAAGTGCCCTTCAGCGGACTAGCCGACGAGAGATCCGAGCGACTCCGGAGGCGGTCCCGCCGTCGGCGGCACGGTCACACACTCCGCAATGGCCTTCCGGGTTCCCTCAACGCGGAGGATCTTCATGTAGAAGTCAAACTTCTCCTCCAGATCCTTCCCGATGGCCTCTCGTACCGACTCGGGCAATCCCCAGAACTCGGCCTTGAACGGACCGAATCCCTTCTTGCGCGTCTTGTAGAGGAACTGCGTCTCGGAGTCTCCCTCCTTGCGCTCTCCCGCGCAGTTCTCGCGCAGCCAGTCATGGACCTTGTCCACGAGATCCTTCGGAAGATGCCCGCCATCGTAGACCTGATTCTGGAAACCGGTCGCCAGATGGATCTCTGTGGTCTCCGTCCGGGGGAAGTGCCCGAATGCGCTTTCGGGAAGCGTGGACGCGCCATGCTGGACCGCCCCGCCCTGCCCGTACTCGTCGCGGGCTACGCGTGAGATGGACTCCAGCGCCTCCAGATCCAGTTGAACATCCGCAATCGTCCCGTCCGGAAGCGGAACGCCACCGTGCGCGGTCCCGGTCTGAATCGAGATTTTCGACAGCCCGACGAGGCCCTCTCCATGCGCGGCCAGTTCCTGATTGAACCCGTCCATGAATGCCCGGAACTCCTCCACCGTGGAGTTCTTGCCGCCCACTTCGCCGATCTCCCCTCCGACCGACACGATCACGCCTTCGGGTTCCACCTCGCGCACCTTGGCGGTGAGTTCCGCACACCGGTGCGAGTTGTTGTACTGCTGTTCGGAAACGGTCGGCTGGTCCAGATCCACCAGCGTGGATGCATCCACATCGATGTTGAAGAACCCGCCGGCCACGCCCTCCACAATGATGTCCTTGACCGCCGCGATCTCCTGATCCGGGTCCGCGAAGAAGTTCTTGGCCTTCACCTGAAAGTGGTCTCCCTGGATGAACACCGGCGAATGGAAGGACTCCTTGATCGCCGCGCCCAGAACCACCGCCGTGTACTCGGCCGGCCGCTGGCGGGTGTAGCCGATCTCGCTTCTCGCGATTTCGCAGATCACCGCACCCGCATCGTTGGCGGCCGCCGCCCGGAAGAGCGCGCGGGCCATGTCGTAGGTCATGCCGCGCAGGTTGATGGCCGGAACCGTGACATTCGGGTACGCGCCGGTGGAGCGTGCCACATAGAACTCATGGATCGATGCGGGCGGGCACCCGTCCGTCTCCGCGACGCGGCGGATGAGCCATCGTGCCCCATCTCGAACGCTCTCCTCCTCCGCGAAAACGGCCGTATGGACGAGGCGGTCGATCCCGTCACCCCGCAGCGCATCTTCGTCCAGAATGGCGCAATCGCCGTTCGAAAAGCTCAAGACACCCGACAGAGCGCCGATCATTTCTTCTGTGGAAGCGAAGTACATGAGGTCCTCCAGGTTCGGTCGACAGTTCGAAAACGGGGACCAAGGTATCCCGTGGACGGGGGGCGCGTCAAACGGCACAGTTGAGTGCCTGTGACTCTCCCTCTATCATGCGGTGCGGGATCTGGAGAGCCACCTCCACCGGGACCGGAGATCATGCGCAAGGGAATCACCTGCAACCGTTTCATTCTGGAGGAGCAGAAGCTCCACCCGGAGGCGACGGGAGAGTTCACCGAAATCCTCAACCAGATCGTCCTGGCCGCGAAGATCGTGAGCCGCGAAGTGAACAAAGCCGGTCTCATCGACATCCTCGGTGCCACGGGCGAAACCAATGTTCAGGGCGAACAGGTCCAGAAGCTGGACATCTACGCGAACGAGCAGTTCATCCGCGCACTCGGACAGGACTGTTTCGTGGCGGTGATCGCGTCGGAGGAGAACGAGGACATCATCCTCCCGAACACCTCCCGGAAGGACCGCCCGGGGAAGTATGCGGTGGCCATTGACCCGCTGGACGGTTCATCCAACATCGATGTGAATGTGTCCATCGGCACCATCTGGTCCATCCATCGCCGAGTGACCCACGGTCCGGTCGGGCAGGCTTCGGACATCCTCCGCAAGGGAAGCGAACAGATCGCGGGCGGGTATATCCTCTACGGAGCTTCCACGATGCTCGTTTACACTGCAGGGGACGGCGCCCACGGGTTCACGCTGGATCCATCGGTCGGGGAGTTCCTTCTGTCGCACGAAGACATCCGCATGCCGGATCGGGGGAAGATCTACAGCATCAACGAGGGCAACGCCGCGTACTGGTCGGAAGAGACTCGAAACTGGCTGGAGGATCTCAAGCGAGATGCCCCGTCCGAGGGTCGCCCATACTCGCACCGGTACATCGGATCGCTCGTGGCGGACTTCCACCGCACGCTGTTCAAGGGCGGGATCTTCGCCTACCCGATGGACCGGAAGCGCCCCGATGCCCCCCCGCGAGGGAAGCTCCGCCTGCTCTATGAGGCGGCACCCATGGCGTTCATCGCGGAACAGGCGGGCGGCCTCGCCTCCACGGGAACGGAGCGCGTCCTGGACATTCAGGCTGAGGCGCTCCACCAGCGCGTGCCGCTGTTCATCGGAAGCCGGGAAGATGTTCTACACGCGGAGTCATTCCTGAAGGACGCGCCACGCACGAAGTGACTCCCGCGCAAAGGATCGGCGCGGAAGCCGCCGGAACGCACGCCTTTGGGGTGGCGCGCCGGGCGGAATCCGCTAGGATCGGCCCATGCGTAGAAACGATGTCCTCTGCCTCGTGCTGGGGGGGGGTCGGGGAACCCGCCTCGACCCGCTCACCCGCTACCGCTCCAAGCCTGCCGTCCCGCTGGGCGGCAAGTTTCGCCTTGTGGACATTCCCGTCTCCAACAGCCTGAACTCCGGCGTCACGCGGATCTTCGTCATCACGCAGTTCAACTCCGCATCTCTCAACGCGCATATCTTCCGCACATTCCAGTTCGGCCCGTTCCAGCGCGGTTTTGTGCAGAGTCTTGCGGCAGAGCAAACCGTGCAGGAGAAGGACTGGTTTCAGGGAACCGCCGACGCAGTCCGCCGGTCGCTCGTCCACATCGAGGGCTACCGGCCGCGCGATGTCCTCATCCTCTCCGGCGACCAGATCTACCGCATGGACTTTGGACCCATGATTCGCCAGCACCGCTCCACCGGGGCGGCCGTGACGGTGGCAGCCACGCCGGTCTCCGAGGACCGGACCTCCGCACTGGGGCTGATGAAGCTCGACCCGTCCGGCCGCATTCTCTCCTTTCTGGAAAAGCCGGAGTCTCCGGACCTTCTTG
This sequence comes from Gemmatimonadota bacterium, assembly GCA_030747075.1. Lineage (NCBI taxonomy): Bacteria > Pseudomonadati > Gemmatimonadota > Gemmatimonadota bacterium. The sequence goes on along the minus strand of JASLLL010000010.1, from coordinate 62,160 downwards.
CGGGCCACGAACTCCCCTCGGGTCTCCGCGAGAAGGGAGATACAGACCCTGTCTATCCCGCCTCCATGGGGATCTACCTCTTCCGCTTCGATGTCCTGCGGGATGTGGTGACGCGTGTCGGGAATGTCGACTTCGGCCGGGATGTCCTGCCGCGAGTGGTGGAGGAACAGGATGCACGCGGGCACATCTTCCGCGGGTACTGGGAAGACATCGGGACGATCCGCGCATACTACGAAGCCAACCTTGCGCTCGCGGCGTCGGAGCCCCCGTTCGTCTTTCACACGCCCGGAGCACCGGTGTACACGCGCCCCCGCTTCCTCGGGCCGACACGGATTACCGGGTGCTCCGTCCGGGAGTCCATGATCTGCGAAGGAAGCTACCTGCACGGATCGGTCATCGATCGCTCCGTCATCGGGATTCGCAGCGTCGTGAGCCCGGACGCGTCACTCACACGAACGGTCATGTTCGGTGCCGACGGCTACGAAGGAGACCTCCCCCGGCAGCAGGGAGATCCTCCTCTCGGCATTGGCCGCGGCAGCCACATCGAAGGAGCGCTGATCGACAGGAACGCACGGATCGGCGAAGGCGTCCGCATCACTCCCAAGCCAGCGGGCATGTACGAAGACCACGACTTCCATTTCATCCGGGACGGCATTGTCGTCATTCCAAAGAACTACGCGGTCCCGGACGGGGCCGAAATCTGACCCGCCCAGCGGGTTCCGGGGAACTACCATGCAAAGCGTCAGCCGAACACTCGCCGAATGGTCCCACACGCTCGACTTCGATGCACTTCCCGCCGAGGCGGTCGAGTGCGCAAAGCGCTTCCTCTACGACTCCGTGGGATGCGCCCTCGGCGGGTACCAGACCGAAGATGTGGAGATTGCCTCCTCGGTGCTTCTCGATTCCGGCGGGACGCCGCAGGCCACGCTCATTGGGTCCGGCGCGAAGACCTCCGCACTCCATGCGTCCTTCCTGAACTCTCTCATGGTTCGCGCGCTCGACTACAACGACATCTACTGGAAGCAGGATCCCTCCCATCCGTCGGACATCCTCCCGGCCGCCATGGCACTGGGAGAGCTGAAAGGCCTGACGGGACGCGATCTCATCGTCGGCATTGTCCTGGGCCATGAGATCGAGATGCGCCTCTGCGAAGCCGCATTCCCCGGCATTCGCGAGGTCGGCTGGCACCATGCCACGCTGACGGCGTTCGCATCCCCCTTCGTCGCCGCCCGGATGCTCGGACTGGATGTCGAGCGCACCATCGCGGCGGTGGGCATCTCCGCCTCGCACTCCGGGAGCTTCGGGTCGGTGACGGCGGGGAATCTCACCATGATGAAGAACACGGTCGACCCCATGGCCTGCCGTTCGGGAGTTGAGGGAGCGCTCCTCGCGGAGCGGGGCTATGTCGGGCCGGAACCGATCTTCGAAGGGCGGGAAGGCCTCGGCCACTGCATCAGCAAGGACTGGAAGTGGGACATCGTCACGGAAGGACTCGGGGAGTCCTGGCGCATTCTCCAGTGCTCCATGAAGGCGTTCCCCGTGGAGGCTCTCATCCACACGCCCTTGACCGTTACGCTGGCGCTCCGCGAAGAACACCACTTGCGCCCGGAGAACATCTCTGATGTCCGCATTCAGACCATCGCGAGAGCTGCCGAGATCCTCTCCGATCCCAGCAAGTATGACCCGCGCTCCCGGGAAACGGCGGACCACTCGCTGCCCTACTGCATTGCGGCCGCGCTGGCCGACGGCAGCGTAACGACCGCGCAGTTCGAACGGGAACGGATCGTGGATCCGGAGCTTCGGCCGCTCATGGCGAAGATCCGGGTGGAGGCGAAGGCGGAGTTCGAAGAGCTCTTCCCGGCTCTCCAGCCGTGCGAGGTCTCCATCACGACCACGGACGGAAAGACCCATACGCAGCGAATGGACTATCCCATGGGAGATCCGCGAAACCCCATGACCGACGCGCAAATGGAAGCCAAGTTCCACGCGCTCTCGAAGGGAGTGCTTTCCTCAGACAGGATAGCGGCGGCAGAGGCAGCCATTCACGATGCCGAGAACGCCCCGACCATCACCGAACTGATGGAGGCGTTTGCTTCCCCGCCCGAGTAACCCCCTCCGGCATCCGTATCGGCGCACCGTCTTCGGGCGGTGCTGCCGGGCAGGAGGAGCATCCGCACCCCGGGGAGCGGCGACGCCTGCCGCGCCATCTCGCGAAGAGCCAGGCTCCCGCTCCGAGTGCCGCCAGAAGAACGACGGCGTCCTGTGCCCCGATCGACATCGCCTTCACCCCAGTCCCAGAAGCAGCCCGCCCTGATACACGACGAATGAAGCCACCCAGGCCAGCGAGTTCATCAGCACGAACATGAAGGCCGGCCAGAGCCAGGAAGCCGTCTCCCGCCGCACCACCGCCAGCGTGGCCAGACACTGGCAGGCCAGGACGAAGAAGACCATCAGGCTCACGGCGGTCAGCGTGGTGTAGACACGCTCCCCCGTTTCCGGATCCGTCGCGGTGCGCATCTTCTCTCGCAGCGAAACGAAGTCCTCGTCCGAGTCCCCCAGATGGAAGACCGTGGACATGGTCGACACCAGGACCTCGCGAGCCGCCAGCGAGGTGATGAGTCCGATCCCGATGCGCCAGTCAAACCCGAGCGGCTCGATCACCGGCTCGAGAAAACGCCCGGCCCGCCCCGCAAACGAGTTCCGAAGTGTTTCTCCGGCGATCCGCCCCTCCAGTTCCGCCGCCGCCTCCGTGTCTCCCCTGGTCTCCGCCGCAACCCGTTGCTCCTGCAGCGGACCCACCGTGGGCCCGCCGTTCGGGTACGACGCCAGGAACCAGAGGATGATGGACACCGCAAGAATCACGGTGCCTGCCTTTCGCAGGAAGAGCACGCTCCGCTCCAGGACAATGCCGGTGACGGAGCGTATGGACGGCATTCGATACGGCGGCAGCTCCATCACATAGAGCGGCTTGCCGCCCCGGAGAACTGTTCGCTTCAGCGTCCATGCCACGCCCACCGCGATGAGAATCCCAAGGATGTACATGGCGAAGAGCGTGAGCCCCTGCATCGGGAAGATCCCGATCATGCGATGAGGAACAAAGGCGCCGATGAGAAGCGCGTACACCGGCAAACGCGCACTGCACGACATGAACGGCGCAATCATCATCGTCGCCAGACGATCGCGGCGGTGCGCAATGGTGCGCGTCGCCATGACTCCGGGAATGGCGCAAGCGAAGGAGGAGAGCAGCGGAATGAACGCGCGCCCCGAAAGCCCAACCCTCCCCATGAGCCGATCCATGATGAACGCGGCGCGTGCCATGTAGCCGGAGTCCTCCATGATCGCGATGAACAGAAAGAGAATGGCGATCTGCGGCACGAAGATCACCATGGCGCCCACGCCCGCGAGAATGCCGTCCACCACCAGTGATCGTATCGGCCCTTCCGGCAGAACTCCGGTCAGGAGCCCGCCGACAGAGCCGACGCCGGAATCGATGAGGTCCATGAACGGGGCCGCCCACTCGTACACGGAGAGGAAGACGGTCCCCATCAGCACAGCGAAGAACACCGGCCCGGCGACTCGGTGAGTGAGGACGCGGTCGATGCGCTCGCGTACGCTGTCGACTTCTTCGTCGGGGCTCCGTACAGCGGCCGTCATCACCTCTTCGATGGCGTCGTAGATCCCCACCGGTTCGTGGGACTGCCACTCCGGGAACGCCGCGTCCAGCCGGGAGCGCAGAACCGGAAGATCGTCCTGAACCTCCGGAGGGGTGTAACGGCCCAGCGCATCATCCTCGCCGTCGTCCAGAAGCAGCGCCATCGCCAGATCGAGCCGCCCGGCGTCGGAGAGGAGCCCTCTGCGGGGGAGGCGTGCCGACAGAGACGCAAGGACCTTCCGCACCATCGGGGGCCACTGCCGGAAGGTCGCGGTGGACGGTTCCACCGGACGCTCCATGGCCCGCCGCAGGTTTCCGATGCCGATTCCCTTCGACGCGGAGATCGGAACCACCGGCACCCCGAGCAACCGCTCCAGCGCCGGGGCATCGATGGAGAAACCGCGCTTCTCCGCTTCGTCGATCATGTTGAGCACGAAGATCACCGGTCGACCCAGTTCGATGACCTGCATGGCAAGGAAGAGATGTCGGTCAAGGCGCGTGGCATCCACGACGAACACCACAAGATCCGGGCTGGGAGTATCCGGCTGGAGGCCGAGCAGAACATCCCGCACGATCATCTCATCCGGGGATCCGGGCCGCAGACTGTATGTCCCCGGAAGATCCAGAACATCCACCGCGCCTCCGGAGGGAAGCTCGCAGCGGCCGATCTTCTTTTCCACCGTCACACCGGGGTAATTCCCGACCTTCTGTCTAAGACCGGTGAGTGCGTTGAAAAGGGTGGTCTTCCCCGAGTTGGGATTGCCGAGAATGGCCACCGACCGCTCTTCCGGATTCGGTGTGGGCCGTGGAGCCACGCGGGCCAGCCGGGGGGCCGCAGTCTCCTTCTCAGGCTGGTGAGACATAGACTTCAGCTGCCTCCGACAGGCGCAGAGACAAGTGAGTCCCGCGGACGCGAATCTCCAGCGGGTCACCCAGCGGCGCCCGGCGGATGACCTGCACGCGCGTTCCGGGAACGAGCCCCAGCTCCATCAGGCGACGCGAACCCTCCGGCAGACCGCCCACTTCCTGAATCACGGCTTCGGTACCGGGGGGCACCTTGTCCAGCGTCCGGGGGTGGGTGAAATGCGTCATCCTTCACCCCTTCCGGAATCCGTTCGGTCTGCGTCCTCGCACCAAGTCTCCCGGAGGCAGGTGTCTTCACAGATTCCACAGTCCTCTCCACCCACACTGCAAGTCTGGCGGTACTCGCGAAATGCCTCGCGGAAGGCCGTGGCCACCGGGTCATCCGACTGCACCAGCGTGGTCAGGCGTAGAAGCTGATTCATGGCCTCCGGGCTCACGAGGTGCTCAATCATGCAAGCGTCTTCGTCCGCAGCCCGGGGCGTGACGCCCAGAATCTCGCTGAAGAAAACCGTGAGGATGCGCCGGTTGGCTTCCGTCTGTCGGGCGAAGCGCACGCCCTCGGTGGTGAGTTCCACACAGCCGTAGCGCTCGTGATCCACCAGACCCCGACCCTGGAGAGAGCGCAGCATGCTCGTGACGCCGCTCTTCGACACGCCGAGCTTCCCGGCGATGTCCCCGACGCGCGCGTGCCCCTTCTCCCGCTTCAGCGCGGCCACGGCCTGGAGGTAATGGGCCATGGAGTGGGTGATCTCCTTCTGGCTGAACCGTTTCCAGACTTTCATGGGCTCGTCTCTCCGCGGAGGTAGTGGTGAACTTCATTATGTTTACCGGGCTTAACCCTCTCCGTCAAGCCCCGGCACAGAGGATTCTCCCGTTCACTCCGGATCCGGCTGAAGCGACCGTTTCGCCGCCCGATGGGCCAGGTCCCGATCCTCCGGAAAGCGGCGAAGCGCTGTCGCCCACACGCCGTCTGCCTCCGCCCCCCTCCCCAGGCGATCCAGGGCCTGCCCCAGCGCGATGAACGCCTCCCGGTTCCCGGAGCTTCGCTCCAGCGCAGCCCGCGCCAGGCGGGCCGCCTCTTCCGATTCGCCCATGCGCAAGTGAAGCTCGGCACGCTGCGCAAGGTAGTCGGGATTCCGCGGCGCACGCCGGAGGGCCTCGTCCGAGGCTTCGCACGCCGTCGTCCACCGGCCTTCGCCACGATGGAGTCGTGCCAGATTCGCGAAGGGCGCCGGATCCGCCGGACTCAGTTCCACCGCCCGCAGGAAGTCTTCCGCCGCTTCCCGCGACTGCCCCTGACGCATTCGCGCCTCTCCCCGCCCGGTGAATGCGATGGCCAGAAGCCGGGCCGTTGACGGAGAGGCCGGCTGGAGGCGGTAGGCTTCCTCCGCCTGGCGCATTCCCTCCACGCCTTCCCCTGCTCGGAAAGAGAGGCGCGCCGCCGTATCGAGACTCGCCGCGCGGCGGACACCGGGAAGAGCCTCCGCCAGTCCGGGGGGGGCGTTCACGAGCAGCTGCTCCGTGCCGCCTGCATTCCGCTGCAACCGCCGGAAGAGCTCGGGCATGGTGTCCTTGTGGATCAGGCGGGGGGCCTCGAACTCCAGGTAGAGATTGTCGTCCGAGTTCGCCGGGAACCCGTCCACAAACCGGTCGACCGCATCTCCGGCCAGGAGGTTCTTCGCAAGCAGGCTGAGCAGGTCCGGCGTCTCCATGCGCGCGAGCAGCTTGCCGACCTCGGGATTGCGACCCTTGCGAAGGAGGCGCTCCCCATCGATCCCAAACCGGGCATCTCCCGCGACAATCATGAAGTCGCCCCATCCACCCATCCACAACGACACCCTGGGGAAACTCCCCCGGGCGGCGGCCAGAACGGATCGCAGGGCTTCCGACGACAACGAGTACCCCTGAATCCAGGAAACTAGAATGCCGCCGGGGTTGAGTCGCTCGGACGCCAGTTCGAAGAACTCCGCCGTCATCAGCGCCCCGACTCCCGAGTTCCACACATTCGACGGCTCCGACACAATGAGGTCATAGGTGCGATCCGTCAGGCGCAGGTGATTCCGGCCATCTCCGACAATCATGCGGAGACGCGGATCGTCCAGAATGTGGTCGGCATCTTCATCGAACCAGCGGGCACCCCGGATGACGGCTTCGGAGATTTCCGCGCAGTCCACACTCTCCACGCCGGGATGACTGGCGGCGGCCGCGGCCGTAATCCCGCTTCCCAGTCCGATCACCAGCACATCCTGCGGCCCTTCGTGCAGGATCGCCCCCAGACCGCCGAGCACAACCTGCGTAACCAGATCCTTCGTGTTGCTCGCTTCGGTCACGCCGTTCATCTGCATGCTGAGATCCCCCCCCCAGCGCCGGACGGTGATCGTGGAAGTGATGCCCTCCTCCAGAAAGACCACCTCGCCTCGCTCCTCGCCCAGCTCGGCCGCGCCGGAACGCCGGAGATCCACGGCCACGGCGAAGCCACCCCGGGTCAGCCGCGCACGATTCCAGTCGGGGAGACCTACCATCCCGGCCGCTGTGACGAGAATCAGAGCCACAGACATTCCGGCAGTTCGTCGGGACCCGAGCGCGAGCAGCAGAACAGCACTTGACGCAGTCAGGACCGCCGAGCCGAACAGGAGTCCTCCGCGCAGGCCGAACGCGGGAATCAAGACGAAAGCGGCAGCCCAGGATCCGAGAATCGCGCCGAGCGTGTTGGCCGAGTAGACATCGCCCACCGAACGACTCACGCCATCCCGGCGCAGGATCCCCACCGCCAGCGGGAAGGCGGCCCCCGAGAGGAATGTGGGCGGGAGAAGCGGAATGGCCGCCACGACCGCGCGCACGGCAATCCCCCCTGCCCAGCCTCCACCACGGGCCGACAGCTCCATGAAAAGCCCGGGGAGACGGTCGAACACCGGGAGCAGCGCCAGCGTGAGCCACGCGATGGCGGCCGGGCACGCCACGAACACGCGTTGCGCCCGGCTCCCCCCGCCCCGCAAGAGGTGCGCCGCCCATGCGCTCCCCCCCGCAATCCCGAGCAGGAACACCGCGAGCACAATCACGAACGAATACGCCGTTCCGCCAAGAGCCAGTGACAAGACCCGCGTCCAGAGGATCTCGGAGGAGAGCGCCGCAAAGCCCAGCACTCCGGCCGTCAGAAGGATCAGGCTGCCGGGGATCGCGCGAACGACGGTCTCTCCGGCACGCGGGGCTTCGGGAGTGCGCGGAGCACCCGCCTCTTCGCGGCGGCCAAGGAGTATTGCGGTGACCGCAAGAAGGAGATTCACCAGCACCCCGAGCGCCAGCGTCCGCAAGACCCCGATTTCCGGCAGAAGAACGAAGCCGGTCGCCACCGTCCCCGCCACCGCCCCCAGCGTGTTGACGGAGTACAGGCGTGCCACTCCGGAAGCCGCTCGATTCCCGCCCTCCGCATACCGCGCGAGAATCGGCAGCGTGGCTCCCATCGCAAAGGTGGGAGGCACGAGAACCAGGGTGGACAGTGCGAATCGGACGGTGGACAGCATCCAGAAAGACCCGCCGAGCTTCGCGTTGAGCGCCCCGTACACCGGGTCGAGCAGCACGAGAATCCAGGGGACCGCTCCCGCGTAGAGCGCAAGCCCCAGTTCCATCCAGCCATAGGTTCGGAGAGGACGGCGCAGGCGCCTCGCGATGCGCCCGCCCCAGGCACCGCCCAGCGCAAGCCCTCCCATGAATGCGGCCAGGACGGTCGACACGGCCAGCACCGTCGCGCCGAAGACATGCACGAACTGCCGCACCCAGACCACCTGATAGAGAAGCCCGTTGGCTCCCGAGAGGAAGAACAGGAGAAGAACTGGCGTGAGACGGCGGGAGGTCACGCCGGGCTCCATGTGCCGGAGGGGTCCCGGCTGATGCGACCCTCGTCCTCCAGTTTCATCAGGTGCGTACCGGCCTGAAGCGCGGCCAGAGGATGCGCGGAATCGGGCAGATCGTCGTACGCGACACCCACGACCTCGTCCACCGTGCGCGCACCCGAGACGACCGCAGCAAGAATGCGACGCTCCCGATCCAGGCGGTGATCCATCACGCGCTGAATGTCCGCGGCGGGGGCCGTCATGGGAGTGCCGTGCGCCGGGAAGAGCGTGGTCGCGTTCAGATCGCGGATGCGCGCCAGGGATGCCAGATACCGAACGAGCCCCCCCGGTGCCGACTCAACGAGTATCGTCGAAGCTCCGCTCACCAGATCCCCCGCGAAGAGTGCGCCCGCGCGTTCCTCCAGAAACGAGAGATGCCCCACGGCATGCCCGGGGGTGTGCAGTGCGCGCAAGCGTTCCCCACCGGAGAGATGGATCTCTGCACCATCCTCCAGATCCTGCCGGTCCAGACCCTGCGGAGGAATGCCGCCCCACGCTTCCCATGTGAGGCGATGCATACGAACCGGCAACTCCCACTCGTTCGCCACCACCTCTACTCCCGCCACATGGTCCGGGTGGTGGTGGGTGCCCAGGATGGCCACCGGACGACCGCCTTCCTTCACGCGCCGGGCAATGTGCGCGCGAAGCCGCTCGGCCTCGTCCGCCCGGGCGCTTCCCGGGTCGATCACCACAAACTCCCGCGAGCCCACCAGATAGCAGTTGGTGTGCGTTGCGGGCGGAAGCGTCGGGGTGGCCTGCGGGATGAGATGAACATGCGGCGCAAACTCAGCACTCGCCCCGACCTGTTCGATCTCTTCGTTCACGGATCGCAGCCGACCCGCAAGATCCCGCGGACTCCCCGACGAATCCCGCACCATCTCCCGCAAGAGTGGCAAGAGCGGCGGCGAGACACGAATCTCACGCCTCTCCCATCGGGTCAGAAGGTCGGCGGGCCGGGTCCAGTGGAGGTCGGAGAGTTCCGCGGTCGAGGGTGACGGGAGCAGCGGTTCCGCAAAGGGCGCCAGATACATCCGTGAATCGAAACGGCGGCTCGAAAAAGGCGGCGTGATTCTCCGCCCGGCGTCCAGCAGGTCTGCCGGATCGATACGGAGCCCGGTTTCCTCCAGCAGTTCCCGGGCCGCCGTCCGGCGAAGGACTTCCTCCTCCGCCCCGGGGATGAGCTCCCCGTCCGACTCCTCGTGCACTCCGCCCGGAAACGCATGGAAGCCGCCCAGGAATCCGGCCCGGGGATCCCTCCGCCCGGCCAGCACCAAGAGCCCGCGTCCCGCATCGCGGCTCACGGGAATGGCCACCGCACTCGGGAGCGGCCGGGCCGGTGTCGCGTGGGCAACGCCGGCGGGAATCCGACTCAATGGAGAATGACGGCTGACGCAGGCATCGGGATCCCGAGTTCCTGCCGCAACCTGGCAAAACCCGGCTTGAGGACATCGTAGATGACGGCAAGCCGCTCCCGGTAAGGCAGGAACGAGCTCTTCATGGAGTTGATGGAGATCTTCTCCAGGTCCGTGAAGTCCAGGCGATACTCCCGGTGGGCAGCCTCGTACTCCCCAGTCATGGTGACATCGCTCATCAGCCGGTTGTCCGTGTTCAGCGTGACGCGGAATCTCTTCTCGAAGAAGTACGGGAAGGGATGGTCGTCGTACGACTTCGTCGCGCCGGTATGGATGTTCGAAGTGAGGCAGATCTCTACGGGAATGCGCTTGTCCAGGATGTATCCGGCAAGAGATCCGATTCCGACCACGCGATCCTGCTCAAGAAAGAGATCTTCCCGAAGCCTCGTTCCGTGGCCGATCCGATGCGCGCCGCAGTACTGGAGCGCCTGCCAGATGGACTCCTTCCCGAACGCTTCCCCCGCGTGGATGGTAATGTTGAAGTTCTCGCGATGAATGTACTGAAATGCCTCCAGATGATCCTTCGGCGGATGTCCCATCTCGTCCCCGGCCAGATCGAACCCGACCACACCGCGATGCCTGTAAGCCACGGCCAGTTCCGCAATCGCAAGCGATGTCATGGGGTCCATACTGCGCATCCCGCAGAGAATGAGCCCCCAGCGAACGCCGTAGAGTTCACGCCCGCGCTCCAGTCCCTTGATGACGGCTTCCACCACCTCGTCGTGCTTGAGACCGCCTTCCGTGTGGAAGAGCGGGCTGAAGCGCGTCTCCACATAAGCGACGCCGTCGCCTGCCATGTCCTCCAGCATCTCTTCGGCGACGCGCTCCAGCGCCTCCGAAGTCTGCATGACACCGGTGGTCGCCGAGAATCCCTGAAGGTATTGACTCAGGTTTCCGCACATGGCTCCTTCGTGAAACCACTTCTCAAGGTCGGATTCGTGGGTGGTCGGCAGTTCGAAACCCGCCTCGCCCGCCAGTTCGATCACGGTTCCCGGGCGAAGACCGCCGTCGAGATGATCGTGAAGCAGGACCTTCGGCATTCTGCGAAGAACATCCGTGGAGAGTGTCATGGCATCCCTTCCTGATCTGGTCCGAATAACCGGGGAGGATACGCCGGAAAGGCGCGCCGGGCAAGCAGCGGACTACCTTCCGTGAAACCGCCGCCCCGCGGACAGGCGAAGGCCGCGGGACGCTTCCCCGAGAACCCGAGATTCCGCCTCCAGCCGCCACCACCACTTCCCCGGCGGGAATCCACGCGCCGCACCGGCCACGCCGACAACGAGGAGGGCCGCGTGCTTGCGGGGTGCCACCGTTCCGCCATCCTGCCTCACGCCGAGCACGCCCGCGCTGACTTCGAGCCCCGGTCTCCAGAATCGCCAGGTGAGATCCCCTCCCGCCATCGCCAGGCGACCGCGGCGACTTCCCCTGCCAAGCGGCACCCGCAGATCCAGTGAACCCGATGCGCGAAGCGCACCGCGCAGGCGACGGACTCCCCGCCCGCCGAGGATCAACCCGGGGTTGTCGTCGGAATCGTGAGGGAAGGTGAGCGGGACGGAACGGGTGTGTCGGCCCACGGGAAGCGTGAGTCCACCCTCCACCACCACGCTGCCGAGAAGCGGGGAAAGTCCGCCGGGATAGAGCGGTCGCGCCAGCGTCACCAACGGGTCGAAGCAGCCTCCGCGCGGTCCCCACGGGAGCGTGACCTTCGCGCGGAGACTGCCGCCGATGCCGATCGTCCCGGCGAATTCCACGGCGATGCTCTCGTCGAGTGAACGCAGCGCGGCGGAAAGCTCCGGGGCCGCCCCCCGGATCATACGAAATGCCATGGATTTCGCGCCGCCGACCGGCGAACCGGACCCGGGTCAGGGCCCGCGCACGCCTCAACCGGCGCCGGCCCGCGAGGGAACCAGCAGCCCGAGCGCAAGAACTGCGGCGAGCGCAGGACGGGGACACACGGAGATCACCCGCGTCTCCGCAGCATCGCGCGCGCGATGTGCCCCGCGATCCGGGGATTCTCCTTCAGGCGGCGGATGGAGTAAGCGTACCAGTCCTGCCCGAACGGAACATAGACGCGCATCGGGTGCCCCGCAGCCACGAGGTCCCGCCGCAGGTCTTCGCGCACGCCAAGAAGCATCTGGTACTCGTAGCTCCCGTCACAGCCACCTCGCTCCTCCAGAAGGTGCCCGGACTTCTCGACCAGTTCGTCATCGTGCGTGGCAATGGCGACATGGCAGCCGTGTCCCAGAAGGATGTCCACAAGCCGCAGGAAGGAGTGTCGAATCTCCGTGGCATCCTGAAAGGCGATGGCCTTCGGTTCGCGGTAGATCCCCTTGCAGACCCGGACCCGCGCTCCCTCTGCGGCCAGCGCGCGAGCATCGGCCTCGCTTCGCCGAAGCGCCGACTGCAGGACAATCCCCACTCCGCTGAACTCAGACCGGAGTTCGCGAAACACCTCCAGCGTGGCGTCCGTCGTGCCGGAGTCTTCCATGTCCACCCGGACAAAGATCCCCCGGCGATGCGCATCCGCCACGATGGCGCGGGCGTTCGCCTCGCAGGCTGCGCGATCCACGCGAAGTCCCAGATGCGTCAGCTTGATGGAGATGTTCCCGTCCAGCGAACGGGAGTCCATCTCGGACAGTGCGTCCCGGTAGGTCTTCACCGTGGGATCCGCCTGCCCCGCACTGTCAATGTTCTCGCCGAGAACATCCAGCGTCACCGACATCCCGCACTGGTTCAGCGCGCGCGTGGCATCCAGCGCGGAGTCCAGTGTTTCTCCGGCGATGTACTTCCTGGAAACGCGACCCACCACGGACTGAGGAAGCCGTGGGACGACCGCCGCGATCGCTGAATCGAGAACATTCACGGACCCACCCCCCGAGCGGAACGGCCCTCCCGAAGGCGGGCCGTTCGCGGATTGGACCGGGCCAGAGCCTGCGGAGTCCTACTCCTCGAAGGCCCCTGCATCCAGGTGCTCCAACTTGCCCTCGACGCCCTTCCATTCGTCGGCGTCCGGAAGGGGTTCCTTCTGTTCAGAGATCTCCGGCCACTCCTGAGAGTATCGCTCGTTGATCTCCGTGTACGCCTCCCACTTCTCGGGGAGATTGTCCTCCGAGAAGATCGCGTCCGCGGGACATTCCGGAACGCAAAGGTCGCAATCGACACAGATGTCTGGATCGATGACGAGGAAGTTCTTGCCTTCTTTGAATGCCTCGACGGGGCAGACGGCCACGCAATCGGTGTACTTACAGCGAACGCAAGGCTCCGCAACGACATAGGTCATGACAACCGGTCCTCATGGTGAGTCTGAAAACACACAGGTTCCGGGCTGCCTCGCAAGCGAGACGCCCGACGCAAATCGTGGCCATTCTAGACCGATGTCCACTCTTGGATAAGGGAAAAATGCGGCCGTGGGGGGTTGATCGGCCTGAATCAGGGGATCAGAACGACTTTTCTGGAGGAAGTGAGACCCTTCCAGCTCGCACGGACGAAGAAGACACCGGGCGCGGGCCGCAGGTCGCCCTTGCCGGGGGTCCAGACGAGCGTGGACCTCCCCGCCGGTCGGCGTCCCCGCGCCAGCGTGGCAACCCGCCGACCCTGCAGATCAAGGACCGCGACATCCACCTCCCCTGCCTGCGGCAGAGCCAGTTCCATCCGGACACCTGCGCGCGATGGATTCGGCAGCGGTCGACCCAACGCGAAGCGAACGGGAGCCCCTTCAGAAAGAGAGACTCCCGTCTCGGGTTCGTTCACGGTCAGGGAAATGTCGAGCGTGTCCGGCCCCGCCGGATCGGACGATGCAAACACCGCCCGGAGGCAATAATCTCCCGCAGTCGCGAAGGAGGCATCCGCACTCAGCACAACGCTCCGGGTCCCGGCAGGCCAGACGGCGCTCGCCGACGGAGAGACCGTCACCCACGAAACGGCGCCCCCGGTGCAATCCTCGATCGATACGGAAAAGTCCGCTGCCGCTGCCCCGGTATTCGCAAGGTCCACGCCGTAGCTCCGGAACTCGCGCGCCACCAGTGTGTCCGCGATGACGGCCGGCGTGATCTCCAGCGAAGGCGGGCCGGCGGCGCGAAGCTCTCCGCCTTCGATCGCAAGATAGGAGGCGTTGCCGGAGACCGCCGTCCACCGGTCCACCACACCCGACGGCCAGAAGCACTCCACCGTGTCGCAGACCGTCTCCACGCCGAGGCCGACGCGCACCTCCGGGGTCGAGTGGAAACCGTTCTCGCTTTCCCCGAGGAGCGTTCTCCAGATCTCGCGTCCTCCCGTGACAACACGGAAGACGGACCCCACTCCCGTCACATTGGAGACCATCCCGCGCGGACGAAGAACCACCCAGTTCCCGCGGGTTCCTTCATTCAGAAACAGCTCGCGCGGCCCGACGCCATCCGGCGGGTGCTCCGCGCCGTGCGTCACAAAGAGGTCCGGGTCGCCGTCGCCATCCACATCTCCCCAGCACGCGCCATCCGTCATTCCCACCGTGGAGCCAGCGACCCCCTCTGCGGTCGTCACATCCAGGAAGGATGTTCCGTTCGTGTTCCTCAAGAGCACATTCGGCTGGTTGCCGGTCTCGATGGTCCCGCCGTTGCACAGGTAGAGGTCCAGCCAGCCGTCATTGTCGTAGTCCACCCACGCGGCGCCCATCGTATTCCACGAGGGGTTGTCCAGATCGCGGAACCCCGACTTCGACTCGGCGAATGTCCCGTCCCCCCGATTCTCAAACAGACCGTTCTGCCACGAGGCGAACGCGTAGGGCGGAGGAGGCGACAGAGAGTCGGCGGTCACGGAGAGAATGGCCCCGCCGGGAAAGCGAAGCGATCCTCCCGCAAGGAGGCCCTTCGCCGATCCGCCGGAGAGGCGTACCCGGACTGTGTCCGACGACGCGCCCGGATCGCTCCACAGGAACAGTCCCCCTTCGCCGGGATCGACCGGCTCACCCACAATGTCCGCGATCGCGAAGGTCGCCGGGAAGTCCGGCGGAACCAGCCCGAGTGCTCCGACATGAAAGGTCAGCGGGTGAAAGTCCGACGCCACCGCGCGAATCGTCACCGAGTCCGCAACCACAACCGCGTCGACGCGCTTCGTCTCCCCGATCTCACACTCCAGATACCACCGCACGGAGTCGGCCTCCAGCCCCACGAAATCCCACATGCCACGGACTCCCGCGGAAACAAAGAGATCGAGATCGCCGTCGTTGTCCATGTCCCCCCACGCCATCCCCTGCGCCATCCCCAGTGCTTCAGGCTCATTCGGAAACGCGGTCGCGGTGATGTTCGTCCAGCCCGATCCGGCCTCGTTTCGATAGAGTTCCCCGGGCTGCGCGTGAGGATTGGTCAGCATCAGGTCCGGCCAGAAGTCGCCGTTGTAGTCCACGGCGGACACATGATTGCGGGCCATGAAGAGGTCACCCCCGCCCGGGTCGGTGGAGAACAGGCGATTGCCCAGATTCCAGAAGAGCCGGTTGGGTCGCGTGGACCCCGGGCGGTAGTCGTTCCCCACGAAGAAGTCCAGGAATCCGTTCCGGTCGAAGTCCGCCACCCCAAGCTCCCGGCCCCGTCCGTAGCCGTCGCCCACACCCGCCGCAACCGCTCCGTCCATGAACACGCCGTTCCCCTCGTTCCAGAACAACTCGTTCTCCTGGAAGCCCGTCCCCCCTCCTGCTCCGTGAATGATGTACTGGTCCGGCAGGCCGTCCCCGTCGAGGTCGGCCCACCGGGCATCGTGACGATCGCTGTACCCCACGCCATAGTGCTGAGACACATCGGTCATCATGCCGGACCCGTCATTCCGATAGAGGATGGAAGGATCGCGCCAGTGCCGACCCACATAGAGATCCGTATCCCAATCTCCATCGAAGTCGACAAACCCCGCCGCATAGGTCATGCAGACGGTACTGTCCACGCCGAGAGTCGCCGCCCTCTCCACGAACACCGCTCCCGACGACGACGGAAGCAGCGGCAACCACCACACGACGGAACGCAGAAGCAGAGGAAGAATGCGGCGCAAGGTGAGCCTCCAGGATGCAGTCCGTGCCCAGTATACCAAACCTGAGCGTGCGATTCCGCTCTGAGTCAGGCGACCGGAGCGCACCCCAGAATCCGGCCGAGTCGGAGAAAGTCCGCTTCGATCTCCGGGCGGAGAGAGCCGTTGTGGAGAGCGGCCGCCGGATGGTACATGGGCACCACTCGGAACCCTCGCACCGAGAACTCCCGGCCACGCAGTGCCGTGATCCCCTCGCGCGTTTCCAGCAGCGTGCGCGTGGCGAAGTTCCCCAGTGTTCCCACAACCTGAGGGTGAATGGCCCCGAGTTGCTCAAACAGGAAAGGAACGCACTGCTCAATCTCCTCCGGACGGGGGTTTCGGTTGTCCGGGGGGCGGCACTTCAGGACATTGGCGATGTAGATGTCCCGGCGAGTGAGCCGGATGCGGGAAAGCATCGCGTCCAGGAGTTTCCCCGCCGCTCCGACAAACGGAAGCCCGTCCCGATCCTCGCGCGCACCGGGAGCTTCCCCCACAAGGACGAGTTCCGCCTCCGGGTTTCCCGTTCCGAACACCAGCCTCCCGCGCGTTGCATGAAGGGGACAGCGATCGCACTCGCCGAGTCCCGTACGCACATCCGCCAGCGCGGTCACGCGCGCGCCTCGACGAGTTCGGAGTACTCGTCGAGCACTTCACTCGGAGCCGCCTCCAGCAGGATTCGCAGAAGTTCCGTCGTGGCGAGCGCATCATCGAGCGCTCGATGCCCCGCCTCCCGGAAGATATCGTGATGGTGGCAGAGGAAGTCCAGCCGATGGTTCGGAGACGCGGGGTGAACTCTCCGCGAGAGCTGCACCGTGTCCAGCACAAGATTCGAAAGAGGAGGCAGCCCGGCACTCGCCATGGCGGCGCGGAGAAACCCCAGGTCGAACGGTGCGTTGTGCGCCACGACAATCCGATCGCCCAGAAAGCTCAGTAGTTCCGGGAGAATCTCCGCGAAGGGAGGCTCTCCCGCCACCATGTCATCCGTGATGTTGTGGATGCGTGTGGCCATGGGGGGAATGGGATTCCGTGGGCGCGAAAGCCGGGAGAAGGTATCGCCTGAACCTTCCCCTCCGAACCGCACCGCCCCCGTTTCGACGATCTCCGCACCCTGCCTCGGAGAGAGCCCGGTAGTCTCAAAGTCGAGGACGGCGAAGCGTGCTGTTCGAAGCGAGGCAGTCACGGCGTCTCCCGGAGAGCGTGGGGTGCCATCCTACCAGAGACAGGGCTGCGTGTGGACCGCGGATGAGTCGCTCTGATCCCGGTGTGATGGCGGAGTCGCCTACACTCCTTCACGAGGCCGGGAGGGGCGCCATGCCCCGATCCAGACGACCGAGACCGCCAGAAGCACCAGACACATGACGAACGGAGCAGCCAGCGAACCGGACAATGCGGCCGCCGCTCCTCCGATGAGGGGGACGGCGGAGTTCCCGGCACCCAGGAGAGTCTCGTGCATTCCCGCGGCGGCTCCCCGACCTGTCGGCCGGTCGAGGCTGGCGTGGATCGAAGAGTGATAGGCCAGCCCGAGTCCCACCCCGAGCGGGATTGCGGCCAGAATGCGCCCAAAGGTCGAGGTCGCCACGACGAAGAGCACGAGGGCTGCCGCCGACAGCAGATGCGACGCCAGTAGCGAGGACCGCCCGGGGCGCAATCGAAAGAAGGCCGCCACGGCAATCGTCTGAATCCCGAACACTGCGCCGAGAAAGAGCCCGAAGTCCCGTTCATCCGCGCCTTGCTCAAGAAGGAACCGGGGAGCGTGCGCGTTGAGGGCGTTCCCGATCCCGAACGCCAGCGCGTTGGTCATCCACGCCATGCGCAGGAGCGGCGAGTCCGTGTGCGGGGCCTCTGTCTCTTCGGGGTGAGGCCCTGGAGCGCCCGGCGCGGCATCGCGCACGCATCGCCCGGGAAGAAGCGCGGCGGTCGCGAGCACCGGGACGAGCGCCCATAGAATCACCCTGGAGGGTCCGCCCATGATCATCGCGTACCCGGCGACCAGAAACCCGAGCCCTTTCCCGAGGCTCCACGCAATGTTGAAGATGGCCACCGACCCCGTGAGACGGTCTCGGCCCGCCGCGTCCGATAGCGCTGCCTGAAGCGGCGACCAGAACATTCCCATGGCCAGCCCTCCCAGCGGGACCGCCGCAATGAGAAGCGGAACGGTGGGCGCGGTCGAGATTGCGACACAGGCCAGCGCGAAAGCGACGCAGCCCGACCGGGCCAGCACGATCCGAGAGACGCGGTCCGAAAGCCGACCGGAGACGGCTGCGGAACCCATGTAGAAGAGGGCCGACACCGCAGGGAGCAGCCCCAGAACCAGCGGCCCGGCCCCCAGTCCGATGGCCAGGAACGGAACCGCGGCATAGGCCAGATAGAGTGCGAAATCAGCCAGAAGCGAGGCGAGATAGATGCGCGGGAGGAAGCCCATTCGGCTAACGGAGCAACGGGATCGGAATCCCGGCCTTGCGCAACACCCGCTCCGCAGATTCCCGTCCGGGGTCCGTGGGGTCGGCTCGCAGTGCCAGCTCGAACGCTGCTTCCGCGGCCTCGGTCTCCCCGGTCGCGGCCAGTGCCGCGGCACGCAGATAGCGATCCACGGCCTCCAGCGGATCCACGGCCTCCCCCGCGAGGCGAACCGCTCGCCGGTAGTCCTCCAGCGCCGCCACCCAGAGCGCGGACCTCGCGTGAAGGCGAGCGCGCTCCCGCCAGAGCGACGGCACATCCGGTTCCCGCCGAAGGCGCTCGTTCACGACCCGCATATCCTGCGCCCTCTCGCCCACCGCAATGATGGCCATCACTCGCGAATCCCACCGCGCGCGATCGCTTCCGACCATTCGGGAGAGAGTCGGGCGACCCGCCATGAGCGAAACCAGCATCAGCCCGAGCGCGCACACGCCCAGCGCTCTTCCCGGACCGTCCCGCCTTCTGCCGAGCGCCTCCTCCACCGCCGGAACCGGGAGGTAGAATGCCACCGCCGCACCCGCCAGAAGACCGCCGATGTGCGCGTTGGCGTCGATGACCGGGAAGAACATCCCCACGACGACATTGAAGACCACCCACGGCACGAGCGCCGTCCCCATGATCCGGATCACACGCTTCGGAAGAAGGTCGCGGTGGAGGTAGGAGAAGACCAGCGACGCGCCCAGCAGTCCGAAAATCCCCCCGGAGGCTCCAACGGAGGTGGTCTCTGAAAGAAAGGCGCTGGCAGCAGACCCGGCAATCCCGGAGATCAGGAAGAGAAACAAGAGCGACCACGCTCCATAGAAGGCCTCCAGATTCCGCCCAAGTACGAAGAGCGCGAATCCGTTCGCGACGAGATGGACGGCATTGGCATGCAGGAGGCAGGAAGTGGCCAGCCGCCACACTTCTCCCGCGCGAACCAGAGCGCCGTGATTCGCGCCGAAGTGCAGAAGGACCGCCCGGTCCACCTTCAGGAGAACGCCGAGTCCACCCTCACTGCGGGTCGCGAGCGTGGCAAGGACCATGACGGCATACCATCCGGAAATGGCAACCAGGAGGAAGCGCGTCATCTTCGCCGGCCGCAGAACGACCGGTCCCGGGACACTGGGTCGAACCACCGACCGGCGCCCCCGGGGGGCACTCTCCGGCGTCACGGGTTCCGGAAAGGCCCCCTTCACGCGTTCCTGCCCGTCTCCGTGTCGAGAGTCTCCGGCATGGGCGGCGGGTCCTCATGCGGCGTGAGAAGGAACAGGTGATCCTTCGCAATCAGCACCGGTCCGTCGGAAGTCTCCAGCGCGAAGAAGCACTCCGGGAAGTTGAGAAAGTCGGACACGCGGGAAAACTCCTCCGGCAGATCCATGGCGACGCGCCCGTGGATCTTCTCGCCGCCGGAGAGTTCGACCGTCACGGACTCTTCGCGGAAGGTCCCCGTGGCCGGAGTGCGCAGAGCCTCCGCGGGAGTGCCCTTCCCCGGTTCCACCAGCACGACCTGGCTTCGATTCACGATTCCGGTCGTTCCGTCCGTGGCATCGCCGAGAGGAAACCACGGGTAATCATCGTTCAGCTTGTCGAGCAGCGTCTGCTCTCCTCGATGGATCGCGTCGATGTAGTCGAGGTAGAGCATCCCCTCGCGCGTTTCCCCGTCAGCCATGCGAATGCGAACCAACACGCTCCGCTTCGGAATGGCTCCCGCCATGTGGACCTCCCTTCCCGCGACCCGGCAGGGCCGCTTCTCCAGAGTTTTCGACGGATGGAGACATCCGGTCGAGAGGAATCTCCTGCGCGGGTCAGCCTCCGGGACTCCCCTTTGCAAGAAGAAGCACCGTCGCCTGAAGAGCCGCAACCGTCTTGGTGTCGCGGATCTCCTCCGTCGGGATCAAAGCGACGGCTTCCGCCAGCGCCATGCGGTGGACTTCGATCACTTCATCGCGCTCGTGGGCCACCGGCACATCCGACAACCCGCGCGCCAGATAGAGGTGGATGACCTCGTCGCAGAAGCCGGGGGTCGTGAGAATCGACCCGAGCTTCTTCCACTCCGAGGCGGCCAGCCCGGCCTCTTCCGCCAGTTCTCTCCGGGCGCAATCCAGCGGTTCTTCATCCGGAAAGTCCAGTTTGCCTGCGGGGATCTCCCAAATCCATCCGCCCACCGCATGGCGGTACTGCCGCAGCATGGTGACGGACATGTCTTCGTGAAGCGGCACGGCCGCGGCCGCTCCCGGATGGTGCGCGAACTCCAGCGTGGCGACCGCGCCGTTGGGGAGCTGGACTTCCTCCTCGAAGAAGTCGAGAATCCTCCCGGAGTGAACCTTTCGCTTCACACTCATCCCTCCCGCGTCGATTCGGCCGAGTCTGGCCCGGCGGGGGCGACTTCGCCAGAGAAAACCCGCGCACGCCATCGAGTGCGTGGTTCGTTGACAACGCAATGCCCGCTGGCCATAGTTCGCGGCAGTCTGCCGGTATCGACTTTACCTACCAAGCTTCGAGGATCTCCCGAATGAACCAGCCGCCCGCTCTCCGCAAGATCCATCCCGCCGCCCTCTTCGCCGCGTTCGTCCTCTTCGCCGGCTGTGGTGACAGCGGCTCCGGCCCGGGCGACGACGCCTGTGACCCCCCCGGAGACCTCGCATTCTCCGGGAGCGTCCTTCCGGTCCTCCAGGAGAACTGCTCCATCGTCGGCTGCCATGACGAAACCGGGAACGCCGCCGGACTGCAGCTCACTTCGTACGGGAAGCTGGCGGACGGCAGCACGACAGGCTCTGTCACGATCCCCTACGCGGCGGAGCAAAGCCCGCTCCTCCAGCGCATCCAGGGACGGATCGAACCCCGGATGCCCCTGGGTGGGGATCCCCTCTCCGAGGAGGACATGAAACTCCTCCGCTGCTGGATCGAGCAGGGCGCCTCCACCGATGACGGAACGGCGATGTACTCCGCGTCCACCAGGAAGGCCTTCGTCGCCTGTCAGGGTGAAGACGCCGTCGCGGTTCTGGACATGGAGTCGAATCAACTCATCCGACTGATCGAAGTGGTGGCCCCGCATTCCGTCTTCGTGGATGAGGCCGCGCGCGAGGTCTATGTCTCGCGTTTCGAAACCGCCACGGACAACCTGCGCGTGTATGACGCGGACACTTACGAACTGCTCCGCACGGGAGAAGCAGGGACCTTCCCCGCGCTCATGATGCTGACGCCGGATCGGTCGCAGCTGTGGGTCACGAACTTCGATCAGGTCAGCGGCGACAACGCGGTTCGCGTATTCGATCCCTCCACACTGACGCAGACGCACTCGTTCACGATCCCGAATGCGGAGGTTCCGCACGGACTCGACATGACTGCCGATGGAAGCCTCGTCTATGTCACCAACATCCTGACCGACAATGTGACGATCTACCGGACCACGCCCGCACCTGCCGTTGTCAAGCAGGGCATCGCGATTCCGGCAGGCACGGAAGCACACCAGCCGCAGCAGTGCGTGCTCTCGGCCGATGATTCCCGCCTCTTTGTCTCGACGCTCGGCACGGACAAGGTCTTCGTGATGGATACCGCCTCCTATGCATGGACCGCGTCGGTGGATGTCGGCGACACACCCTGGCACCTGACGCTGGCCCCGGGCGGGACGGAACTGTGGGTGGCCAACTGGGTCGAGGGATCCGTCTCCGTGGTGGATGTGACATCCGCGGATGCGCCCTCGGTCCTCGCCACTCTTCAGCCCACCATGGACATGAGCAACGGGATGCCCATGAACATCCTCCGGCGGCCGATCGGGATCTCCTTCACGCCCGACGGGAGCCGCGTCTATGTGTCCAACGCCAACGACGACGACTCGGCCGGGCACCACCCGACACCCGGTGGGCAGAAGAACCCCGGAAGCGTGACGATCTTCGACGCGACATCCCGCGAAGTCATCCGGGATACGAGCGTTCCGAACTTCGCGCGTTTTGTGAGCTTTCTTCCGTAACCTGTGGCCTGTCCGCCTGTTCCAGCGCCCGGAGCCCGTCCACGACCAGCGTGAGGGCTCCCCGCCGGTCCTCCACGCGACCCGATGCCACCACCGCTCGCCCGGAACGCGCCAGTTCCCGGTGGCGGCGATACACATCCGGAAAGAGCGTGCACTCCACCAGACCGGTGTCGTCCTCCAGCGTGAGGAAGAGCATCCGGCGTCCGCCGCGCGCCGCCACCGTTCGCCGTGTGGCCGGAATCCCCGCGACTCGTGCGCGCCGCCCGGCTCGCCCGGCAAGACGCGCCGCGGCAGTGACCCCCTCTTGACGAAGCTCGCGCGCGCACGCGGCCAGCGCGTGCGCTTCCAGCGGGAATCCCAGGAGTTCGGTTTCTGCGGCCGCCCGCTCCCGGACATCGGGCGCCGGGAGATCTGGTGCGCGATCCGGGAGTACCGGGCACGCCGCGTCGAACAGGCCGGGCGCGGTCGGAGACGGCCGCTTCGTTCGTCGTCCGGATGACGCCCGAAGTCGCCATGCCAGTACGGATCGATTCTCGCCGAATGCGTCGCACGCCCCGCACCGCACGAGGGCCGACGCTTCCGGGAAAGACGGACGCGCGCGGCGGAGCAGGTCCGCCATGCCCGTGTATCGGCGCTCCGCCGAACGCTCACCGATGGAGACCACCGCGTGCACGGTTCGGTCCGACACGCCCGCGACCCCGCTGATCCCCAGGCGGACGCTGCCGTCTTCCACGGTAGCCCCCGCCTGAGAGTGCTGCACGCAGGGACCCAGAATGCGCACACCGCGTCGGCGTGCCTCTTCCACATGAACGCGCAGCGGGTACATTCCCTGATGATGATTGAGAAGCGCGGCCGTGAACTCCACCGGGTAGTCCGCCTTCATGACGACGGACAGGTACGCCAGCACACCATACCCGGCAGCGTGCGCCTTGCAGAAGGCGTAGGCGCCAAACCGTGCCAGTTCCTTCCACACCGCGCGCGCGGCAGCGAGGTCCGTTCCGTTTCGCACGGCGCGCTCCACAAACCAGCGACCCAGCGAGTCCCGCTCCGGGTCCGACTCCGCCCGGGCGATGGCCCGGCGAAGCCCGTCGGCGTCTCCGGGGCTGATCCCCGCGATCACGGACGCGACACGAATCACATCTTCTTCGTAGAGGAGGATGCCGTGGCTCTCGGCCAGGACGGCGCGAAGGCGGCCGTCGTGCCAGGTCACGGGCGTCTCTCCATGCGCCCGCGCAATGTAGAGGTCCTTCATGCCGGATCCGGCGGGGCCGGGTCGAATGAGCGACAGCGCCGCAATCACCCCGTCGAGGTCCACCGGCTGAAGCTGGCGAAGCAGGTTCCGGACTCCGGGGGACTCGATCTGAAACGCGCCCAGTGTCTCCCCCGCCCCAAGCAGGCGGGCCGCTCCCGCGTGCCCGTCCGGAACGCGATCGAGATCCACGCGCACTCCCCGTGAGCGCTCCACAAACGCGGCGGTCTCACGCAATGTGGAGAGAGCGCGGTTCCCGAGAAGGTCGATCTTCACCAGGCCGACGCGCTCAATCGAGCGCATCTCATATTGCGTGACGATGATCCCCTTCGACGCACGCTCCATTCCCGTATACGCGACGAGCGGCCGGTCCCCGATCACGATTCCGCCACTGTGAATCCCCAGGTGTCGCGGAAGCCCTTCCAGCGCGTCCGCGACCTCCAGCACCTTCGCCATCTGCGGATCTTCCGCGCCGAACGCGCGGGCCAGCGCGGGATCGGCACGGACGGCGCGCGCGACCCCGCCATCTTCCCATGCGGACGGCAGAAGTCGTGAAAGCCGGTTCACCCGCGCCACGGGAACCCCGTGCGCACGAGCCGCCTCGCGGAAGGCGGAACGCGGGTGGAACAGCACATGCGTCGAGATCATGGCGACCCGGTCCCGCCCGTAGGTTCTGTACACATGATCAATGACGCGATCCCGACCCTTCCAGCACAGGTCGATGTCCAGATCCGGGCAGTCGGCCCGCCCCTCGTGCAGAAACCGCTCGAACATCAGGCCGTAGCGCAGCGGGTTCACATTCGTGATGCCCAGCGCCCACGACACGAGCGAGCCGGCCCCGGAGCCACGCCCGACCGTGGGGATGCCCGATGCGCGGGCCGCCCGCACAATGTCCCCCACGATCACAAAGTAGTCTGCAAAGCCCAGGCGCCCGATGACATCCAGTTCGTGATTCAGACGGCGCAGCACCTCTCCGTTCGGAGCCGCGCCGCGCGAGCGCAGTCCTTCGAGACACCGGCTTCGGAGATGCTCTCCCGCAGTGATTCCCCGAGGCATGGGAGCGCGCGGAAAGACCGGCGTGCCGCGTCGAAGCTCCACCGAACACGAATCGGCCACGCGCCGGTTCGCAAGAAGCGCGTCCGGAGCGTCTTCCCAGCCCCGACCCATGCTCTCCGGCCGCCCGAGGACATCCGCCCCTTGCGCATACCCGGCAAGGGGGCTGTCTCCCACGAGACGCCCCTCCGCCGACGCGCGGAGAACCGCATGCGCCCCCGCATCCGCGCAACTGCCCAGTGACACACGACCGGTCGCGACAAGCCCGACTCCGAGCTGCACGGCCGCGCGCCGCAGAGCGACCGGCGCGATGCCCCGCCTTCCCCGCGCGGGGAGATCCACCCAGAGCGAACCCCGCTCCACCACATCCGCCAGTGCACGCGCCGTGTCCGGCCGCCCGCACACGACATGCACTCCACCGGGGGCTTCGGCCAGCGACGACGCCGGGTCGAATACGGCGGCAGTCTTCCGGTCCGTGACGACACGGCACATGGACTCGTACCCCGAGGAGTCCCGCGCCAGAAGAAGCATGGGATGCTCTCCGGTAATCTCCGCCCCCACGAGCGCGCGCACGCCGTGTTCCTCCGCGGCGTCCAGAAACTCCACCAGCCCCGCGACGCTGTCCCGATCCGTCAGCGCAAGCGTCTTGCACCCCAGATCCGCTGCCGCTTCGACGAGCCGCCGCGGCGACGCGGTGCCCCACAAGAGCGAGTGGTGGCTGTGAACCCGCAGCGGAGCGAAGGTCATGGCACCCTCACTGCGTGAGGCTGGGCGTTCGCAGGACGAAGCCGTCTGCGTCGCAGGGGAAAGCCGACAGAAGTGACACCGACGGGCCCACAACGAGGGCTCCCTGCCCGAACCGGCGGCGCACTGCATCGACGCCGCAAGCCAGATCCTCCGCGATCTCGACGGCTCCATGGTCCAGCAGGTCCAGCTGCGTCGGCCCCTCCGGAACAAGCCGCGACAGCGACACGCCCACTGCCCGCAGCGCCACTCGATGCGGACGGGTACGCGCGAAGAGCCGGTCGGCTGCGGCGAAGAAGGCACGATCGGTCGCTTCGGGTTGCGCCAGCGAATGGGAGGCACTCACGCGTCGCCCGCCGGATGCACGCACATGAACCGCCACGGTGCGCGCGCGAAGGCCCAGGTCCCGCGTGGTTCGCCCCGCACGCTCCACGAGGTAGTGCAGCATGGCGCGGATCTTTGCGGCGTCGGTCACCGGCGAATGGAAGCTCGTCTCCCGCGAGATGCTCCGCGGCACCTCGCGCGGGGTTACCGCACGCGAGTCACGCCCGCGGCACCGCTCGTAGAGCGCCCCGCCGCGCGTGCCGAAAAGCGTCGCCAGTTCCTCCCGGCTGAGACGACGCAAGTCCCTGACGCTCCGTATGCCCAACTCCGCAAGAACAGCGCTGGTATTCGGTCCCACACCCGGCAGTTCCGCCACGGCCAGCGCACCGATCCGTGCGGCCTCCGTCCCCGGCTCCATCAGGCCCACGCCGTCCGGCTTCGCAAGACGAGTGGCCACCCGCGCGACCAGGCGATTGCGTCCCAGACCGACCGTGACCGCAAGCCCCGTCTCCCGGCGCACTTCCCGGCGAATGCGTTCCGCCACGGCCCGGGCGTCACCCCACAGACGCTCGGTGCCCGTCAGCTCCAGAACGGCCTCGTCGAGATGCGTCTCCAGTTGCGGTGAAAAGCGACGGCACACGGCAAACACGCGATCCCCAAACGCCGCATACACGGCGGCGCTTCCGTCCAGCACGACCAGCCCCGGGCACGCGCGCCGCGCCGAAGACAACGGCTGGCCCGCGTGGCACCCGAACGCCCGCGCCTCGTACGAGCAACTCGCAATCACCCCCGACCCCACCGCCACCGGCTTGCCGCGCAGCCTGGGATTGCGCAGCTGCTCCACCGATGCGAAGAAGGCGTCTACATCCACATGGGCGACGCAACGGAGAGGTCGGCGAGTGCTCATATGGGCAGACTACCAGACATCTGTCTGGGTCTCCAGCAAATCCTGCGCGGTCCGTTCGTTCTGCGGGTGGACGCGCCGCGGTCGCAGGGATACCGTGCAGGAGTCGCCGAGGAGGGTGCCATGACCGAGTGGACGCATGAAAAGATCGCCGAGAGTCTGGCCCGTGAACTGGGAGTCTCGCCGGGGGGACCGGCCGGGGCGGATCTTGCCGGGAACGGGTGGGCCATCGTCATTGCCGGAACGGAAGAAGAACTAACGCCGGAGCTTCTCGCACGCGCGCGCGGCATTCCGGGCAAGAAGAACCTGCGACGCCTCATCGCGTGCCCGCCCAACGCGGTCATCGCAAACCGCGCTCGTGAACTCGCGCAGGGGACGGGCGTCGGCGTCGTCGAGGGTCACGGAACGGTGCTCAAGGCCGCCGCGACCGACATCTATCGTTCCGTGACGCTGGATCCGCTGGGTCCGGTGGACTGACCAGCACGGAGAAGGACTCGCCGCATCCGCAGGTTCCCGTAGCGTTCGGGTTGGTCCAGACAAACCGCTGCTCCATCAGCGTCCGCTGAAAGTCCAGTTCGGAGCCACGCAGGTATTCGGCGGAATGCTCGTCCACGACAACGGTGGCCCCGTCGCGCTCCACGACCGCATCCCCGTCCCGGGGCGCGTGCGGATCGAACTCCATGTGGTAACTCATTCCGGAGCACCCCCCGTCGACCACCTTCACCCGAAGGGGACTTCCCGGTGTTCCGTATCGGTCCGCCTTCTCCTGAATGATCCGGGCTGCCATCGCGGTAATGGTCATCACCTCTGCTCCGCTCACATCATCCCTCCGGATTCACCGCCCACAACCTGACCGCGACCGCTGCGAAGCCGCCGCACGCGGTCCACGACCCTCTCCGCCACGCGATCGATTTCCTCCCGCGTGTTGAACCGCCCCACGCCGAACCGAACCGAGGAGCGCGCTCGTCCCTCGGGCAGATCCATCGAGCGAAGGACATGGCTCGCCTCGATGCTGGCCGACGCGCAGGCCGCCCCCGTGGAAACGGCCACTTCCGGAAGACCGACGAGCAGTTCTTCCGCATCCACCCCGTCAAACGAGACATTCAGGCTGCCCGGCAGGCGCCGCTCCGTATGCCCATTGAGGTGGACGCCGTCGAGATCCGCGAGGAGCCGCTCGTGCAGTTGGTCGCGCAGTTCCCGGATTCGCACCGACTCGGCCTCCCCGCATTCCGCCGCCATCGCCAGCGCCTCTCCCATGCCGATGATCCCCGGGACATTCAGCGTCCCGGAGCGCATCCCGCGTTCCTGTCCTCCGCCGTGCGTCAGCGGTTCCAGACGAACGGTCGGCCGACGACGGCGCACGAAGAGCGCCCCCGTTCCCTTCGGCCCGTGGATCTTGTGCGCGGAGAGCGACAGGAGATCAATCCGGGCCGCTTCGACATCGAGCGCGACGCGTCCCGCCGCCTGCGCCGCATCCGTGTGGAAGAGCGCAGGAGAGCGCTCATGGACAATGCTCGCGATCTCCCCCACCGGGTGCAGCACGCCCGTCTCGTTGTTCGCGGCCATGATCGAGACGAGCACGGTCCGCCCGTCGAGAGCATCTGCAAGGCGATCCAGATCCAGCACGCCGCAGGAGTCCACGGGCAGACGCGTCACCCGACAGCCCTCCCGCTCCAGAACCGCGCAGGCATCGAGAACAGCCTTGTGTTCGGTGACACAAGTCACGACCCCGTCTCCGCGCGAACGAAGAGCGCGGACCGCACCCAGGACCGCAAGGTTGTCGCTCTCGGTGGCGCCGCTCGTCCAGAGGATCTCCCGCGGGGAAGCGCCGATGAGCCCCGCCGCCTGCTCCCGGGCACGATCCACCGCCTCCATGGCCTCGCGGCCGAGGGCGTGCGTACGACTGGACGCGTTCCCGTAGGCGCGCTCCATGAAGGGGATCATCGCTTCCAGGACACGCGGATCGACGCGAGTGGTGGAGTGCCCGTCCAGGTAGATCGGAGGGTTCGCGCCCATTCTTCCTCCCGGCCTCAGAACATCCCCAGGGCCAGCTTCGCCGATTCCGACATTCGATCCGGTCCCCACGGTGGCTCCCAGACCAGTTCCATGCTGACGCGCTCCACGCCTTCAACCTGCGCGGCTTTCTGGCGCGCTTCCTCCGGCAGCGATTCCGCCACCGGGCACATCGGTGAAGTCAGCGTCATCTCCATGGACACCACCCCGTCTTCCGTCACATCCAGCCGGTACACGAGTCCCATCTCCCAGATGTCCACGGGAATCTCCGGATCGAAGACCGTCTTGAGGGCGGCCACGATCTTCTCCCGCATCTCCTGTGGAGATGGCCGGTTTCCGCTTTCCGTCATGCTTCTTCTCCCGCCGGGCAATGCGATGCCCGTGCTCATTCCGTGGTGACTTCTCCCGACTCTTCTTCCATCGCGGCCTTCATCGTGTGCCATGGAAGCACCGCGCACTTGATGCGGATCGGGAACTCCCGTACGCCCGCAAACACGGAGAGCTTCGCGGGGAGTGCCCCTTCGGATGCCGCAACTTCTTCCGGAGCCACGAGACCCCGAAACTCCTCAAACAGGCGACGCGCCTCTTCCGACGACTTCCCCTTCACGCAGTCGGTCATCATGGATGCCGAGGCCGTGCAGATGGTGCAGGCGGAACCCGAGAAGCGGATGTCCTCCACGCCGCCCTCCGGATCCAGCTTCACCTGCACACGGATGCGGTCGCCGCACAGCGGGTTGTACCCCTCCGCGGTGCCATCCGCTTCCGGAAGATCCCCGACGTTCCTGGGGCTTCTTCCATGATCCATGATCATCTCCTGATAGAGATCCCGAAGATCCGACTCCATCGGTCATCCCCCCCGCCGGTACATCTCGATCACCCGTTCGAGCCCTCCCAGGAGAGCGTCCACATCCGCCCGCGTATTGTAGACCGAAAACGACGCGCGCGCGGTAGCGGGCACCCCAAACCGTTCCATGACGGGCTGCGCGCAGTGGTGGCCGGTGCGGATGGCAATGCCGTCATGATCGAGGATGGTGCCGATGTCGTGCGGGTGAACATCTTCCAAGATGAACGAGACCACGCTCGACTTCACCCGCGCGGTTCCGATGATGCGCAACCCTTCCACCTCCGCCATTCGGTGCGTGGCATACTCCACAAGATCCCGCTCGCGAGACTCCACGCACTCCCAGCCGATCTCCTCCAGATAACCGACGGCCGCTCCCAGCCCCACCGCACCGGCGATGTTCGGAGTCCCGGCCTCGAAGCGGTACGGGATGTCGTTGTAGATCGTCTTTTCGAAGGTGACGGATCGAATCATGTCCCCCCCGCCCTGATACGGCGGCATGGCTTCCAGCAGTTCCGGGCGCCCGTAGAGCACACCGATTCCGGTCGGCCCCATCATCTTGTGTCCGGAGAGCACATAGAAATCGCAATCCAGATCCCCGATCGAAACCGGCATGTGCCCGGCAGCCTGGGCCCCGTCGATCATAACGACCGCACCGGCGTCATGGGCCAGGGCCACCAGTTCCCGGACGGGATTCACCGTCCCGAGCGCGTTGGAGACATGGGCGATGGAAACGATGCGCGTCCGGTCGCTGAGAAGGCCGGTGAACTCCTCCCGGAGGATGTCTCCACGATCGTCGATGGGCGCGACCTTCAGGATCGCCCCCGTCTGCTCGCACAGGATCTGCCACGGCACGATGTTGGAGTGATGCTCCATCTCCGTGACGAGAATCTCGTCGCCGGAGTTGAGATTCGGCCGGCCCCAGGACTGCGCAACAAGATTGATGCCTTCCGTCGCGCCCCGGACGAACACAAGCCCCTCCTGTGACGGCGAACCGATGAGGCGGCCCACCGCGCTTCGTGCAGACTCGTACGCTTCCGTGGCCTTCTGACTCAGGCGATGCACACCCCGATGAACATTGGAATTGCTGGTCGTGTAGAACCGATTCACGGCATCGATCACCGCCTGCGGCTTTTGTGTGGTCGCTGCCGAGTCCAGATAGACCAGGGGCCGACCGTCCGGCGGGTTCGCAAGCAGTGGGAAGTCCTGCCGGATCCGCTCGGGATCGCACCGCGGTACGGGTTCCCCCCCCGGGCCGAAACAGGACCGCTGGATCGTGCTCACTGGTCACCTCCCGGATCGAGGGCCTCTGATACGCGGCTCTCCAGAAGCGCGCGCAGGGTTTCTCTCACGGGATCCACCTCCATCCGGTCCAGAATCTCCCCCGCGAAGGAGTACACAAGGAGTCGGCGGGCCTGTGCTTCCGGGATCCCTCGCGATCGCAGGTAGAAGATCGCTTCGGCGTCCAGTTCTCCGATGGTCGCGCCGTGCGTGCACTTGACATCATCGGCGAAGATCTCAAGCTGCGGATGCGCCCGGGCGACCGCGTCTTCCGAAAGCAGGAGATTGCGATTCGTCTGTACGGCATCCGTCTTCTGCGCCCCTTCATCGACCACAATCCGCCCGGTGAACACGCTGCGGGCGCGGTCGGCCAGAACGCTCCGGTAGTACTGTCGGCTCTCTCCGTGGGGGCGGGAATGCCCGACGCGGACTCTCAGATCATGCCGTTGGTTCCCCGAACCGAAACCGACACCGTTCACCAGCGTCCGGCACCGTTCGCCGAGAAGCATGGGCCGAATGTCGCAGCGTGCCAGCGCACCCCCGAGTAGTGCGACATGGGCCTCCACGAGACTATCCTCAAACTGACGCGCGGCAAGCGTGGCCAGATGAAAGCTCTGCGGGTTCTCGCGAACCAGGCGGTAGTGCCGGACCGCGCTCCCGGCTTCGGCCACGATTTCCGTAGCCGCGTTGGTAAACGCCTTCTCCCCGCCTTCCGACACGAACTCCTCCACGACGGTCAGCGAGGCGCCCGCACCCGCGACGATCAGGTGGCGCGGGTGGGACATTGTCGGCGCGCCCTTGCCCGTGGACACATGAAGGATGTGTACGGGGTCCGCCACGCGCACGCCCTGGTCCACGCGGAGATGGAGGCCGTCGTTCATGAGTCCGGTATTCAGCGCGACGAAGCCGTCGCAACGCGCGTCCAGCGAGGCGCCGAGATGCTGCGCAAGTCCACTTTCGGGATCGGCAGCCGCCTCCGCGAAAGGCCGCGCGGAGAAACCCGCGGGCAGTCCACCCATGCGCGACGCCCCTTGCGCAAGGATGCCGTCCACGAACACGAAGCGCGCCCCGGAAAGCCCGGGAACGCCGAGCGCGGCAGGATCGGCGATTCTTGCGGGAGTCTCCGCAAGACGGAAGGGCGTGGCCACGAGCGTCGAGATGTCGGTGAATCGCCAGTCCTCCTCCGAGGCCGACGGGAACCCGCCGGCCGCGAAGGACTCCGCGCCGCGCCTGCGCAATTCACGAAGCCACTCCGGAGCCGCGCTCTCTTCGGCCTGCGCGCCGATCGCCGAGAGCCAGCTCTTCGGGCATCGTTCCGCCACGGTCATCCGGCTGCTCCCTTCCCGGCGGCCACCTCTTCCGCCACCCAGGCATAGCCGTGCTCTTCCAGTTTCAACGCCAGTTCCTTCCCCCCGGAACGCACGATCCTCCCGTCCATGAGAACATGAACGAAATCCGGCTCGATGTAATCGAGGAGTCGCTGGTAGTGAGTGATCAGCACGATCGCGTTGTCCCCGGAACGAAGCGAGTTCACACCGCCTGCCACGACACGAAGCGCATCAATGTCCAGCCCGGAGTCCGTCTCGTCCAGAACCGCAAGCCGAGGCTCCAAGAGTGCCATCTGGAAAATCTCGTGGCGCTTCTTCTCGCCGCCTGAGAACCCGGCATTGACCGAGCGACGAAGAAACTCCTCGTCCATTTCCACGGTGGCCAGTTTTTCACGCACCCGCGTGAGGAAGTCCATGGCGTCGAGTTCGCTCTCCCCGCGATGCTTCCGGATGGAGTTGTACGCAGTCTTCAGAAACTCCATGTTGCTGACGCCGGGGATCTCGACCGGATACTGGAACGCCATGAAGAGGCCTTCACGCGCACGGACATCCGGCTCCATCTCCAGAATGTCCTCTCCGCCCAGACGAACCTGCCCGCCGGTGACTTCG
The DNA here is from genome assembly GCA_030747075.1 of Gemmatimonadota bacterium. Lineage (NCBI taxonomy): Bacteria > Pseudomonadati > Gemmatimonadota > Gemmatimonadota bacterium. The sequence continues at coordinate 29,563 of JASLLL010000010.1, read as the reverse complement.
TAGGTCTCCCGCCCGGCAAGCACCTGTGCCAGCGTGCTCTTCCCGGAACCGTTCGGCCCCATGATGGAGTGAACCTCCCCGGCCTTCACGGTCAGGTCCACTCCCTTCAGGATCTTCGTGCCCTCCACGGACGCGTGCAGATCGCGGATCTCCAGCATTGTCTATTCTGCTCCTCCGCCCTCGGGCGGCGTTCCGTCACGGGTTGCGTCAGCCAACGCTTCCTTCCAGACTCACATTCAACAGTTTCCGGGCTTCTACGGCGAACTCCATCGGGAGTTCCCGGAATACCTCCTTGCAGAATCCGTTCACGATCATGGACACCGCATCTTCCAGTTCAATCCCGCGCTGGTGGCAGTAGAAGATCTGGTCCTCTCCGATCTTCGATGTCGTGGCCTCGTGTTCCATGCGGGAGGTCGTGTTATGCACATCGATGTACGGGAAGGTATGCGCGCCGCAGCGGTCTCCGATCAGCATGGAATCGCACTGGGTGAAGTTGCGGCTGTTGCGAGCGCTCTTCTGGATCTTGACCTGCCCGCGATAAGTGTTCTGCCCGCGCATGGCCGAGATGCCCTTGGAGACGATGGTGCTGCGCGTGTTCTTCCCGACATGGACCATCTTCGTGCCGGTGTCCGCCTGCTGGCAGTTGCTGGTCAGCGCGACGGAGTAGAACTCTCCGACTGAGTCGTCGCCCTTGAGGATGCATCCGGGGTACTTCCAGGTGATCGAGGACCCCGTCTCCACCTGCGTCCACGAAATGCGGCTCCTCGCTCCACGGCAAAGGCCACGCTTCGTCACGAAGTTGAAGATCCCGCCACGCCCGTCTTCGTCTCCGGGGTACCAGTTCTGGATGGTGGAATACTTGATGTTTGCGTCTTCATGAGCCACCAGTTCCACCACGGCCGCGTGAAGCTGGTTCTCGTCGCGCATCGGCGCGGTGCAACCCTCCAGATAGCTGACCTGGCTTCCCTTGTCCGCCACGATCAGCGTGCGCTCGAACTGCCCGGTGGAGGCCGCGTTGATGCGGAAGTAGGTGGAGAGATCCATCGGGCAGCGCACGCCCTCGGGGATGTACACGAATGACCCGTCGCTGAACACCGCCGCATTGAGCGCCGCGAAGAAGTTGTCCGAGTGCGGGACCACCGACCCCAGGTACTTTCGAACCAGTTCGGGGTGCTCCTTCACCGCTTCCGACAGCGGGCAGAAGAGTATGCCGAGTTCCGCGAGCTTCGCCCGGAAAGTCGTGGCGACCGAGACACTGTCGAACACGGCGTCCACCGCGACTCCTGAGAGAGCCTTCTGTTCCTCCAGAGGAATCCCGAGCTTCTCATAGGTCTCCAGAAGCTTCGGGTCCACTTCATCCAGACTCGCCGGGCCGTCGCCCTCTTTCTTGGGTGCGGAGTAGTAGATGATGTCGTGGTAGTTGATCGGCGCGTACTGGATCTTCGCCCAGTCCGGTTCCTTCATGGTGAGCCACTTGCGATACGCCTTGAGCCGCCACTCGGTGAGCCAGTCCGGTTCCCCTTTGCGTTCGGAGATGAAGCGGACCACCCCTTCGTCGAGTCCGGGGGGAAGCGAATCCTGTTCGATGTCCGTCACGAACCCATAGCGGTACTTGCGGTTCGCAAACTCCTCCACGACATTTCGGTTCTCGTTCATTTCTCTCCCGATGAGTCCTTCCCGCGAACCCGGGCAGTGCGGGTGGACGGCAAGACGCGAAAAGGCGAACTCTGTGAAGGCCTCCCCGGCGCCGGAGGACTCACGCTCTCCACACGCCCTTCGACAATGTCCGTGAGGGTGATCCGGCTGAGGTAATCGTGGATCTGCTCATTGAGGAGGCGCACGGAATCCGTGATGGGGCAGCGCACCTGTACATGGCACTCCGGGCAGGCGGGGTCCTCGTCGTCATCGCAGCACAGCGTGACCTTCACGGGTCCCTCGATGGCCTCCATGACATGGCGCACAGTGATCCCGTCCGTGTCCCGCGCCAGGAAGTACCCGCCCCTGGCCCCGCGAGCCGATTCCACGACCCCGCCCCGCACGAGGTCCTTCAGGACATTCATCAGAAGCGGAAGCGGAATCCCGTAATCCGCCGCGATGAGCCTCGCGCTGGAGACCCCGCCCCCGCGAGCGGCCCTTTCCGCCAGTCCGGCGAGCGCCACGAGCGCGTAATCCGTCTTTCGGGTGAAGGCGAACACCGGGATCCTCCGATTTTCGGGCCCAGAGGGGTTTTTCCTGCACGAAATCCAGTCCCGACCAAAGTAGTACCATTTCTGTACTGATTCAAGGGAAAAGGGGACCGGAACGGGTGAAATCGAGGGCATCGTGCGAAGTCGCAACCGGCTCGGGGAGACTCGTCGGCCGGTGTTTCTTCCCGGGCATCCCACAGCGATGGCGCGTAGCCGAACCTACCGGAGTCGGGTCACTCGCCCGGTGGAGACTCCTCCGGCCGACTCCAGCCGGAGAAGGTACACCCCGGCGGCGACCGGTTTCCCGGCGGTGTCCTTCCCGTCCCAGCGAACCTGCGCGACCCCGGGACCGGGCGCCACTCCCGGGAGCCGGGCCACCACGCGCCCGGACGCATCGTGGACCGTCAAGCGGGCGACGCCGGATTCCGACCGCTGGAACTCGATGGTCGTGCCGCCTGCGAACGGATTGGGCCGGGCCGAGGGGGCGTCCGACCCCGCCGGAACCGCAACATCCACGCCGGTGGCCCCCAGGCTGCCGCGCGTCCGGTAGATGTACGAGGGTCCGTCGCGGGAGTCCCGCCAGGCCAGCTCCACCTCCAGCGAGGGCGAAATCGCAACGGTGGTCTGGCTCAGCGCCTTGTTCGCCCCGTCCCCGGGGACCATCGCCGGGACTCCCCAGGTGGCCCCGGCATCGGTGGACGCGACTCCCCACGCCTCGGGGTGCCCGGTCACCGGATCTCGCGCCTCCCAGACGGCCACGACCACGGCACCGCGCATGGCAATGGCCGGGTAGTTTGCGCCCGTCGAGCCGTCGCTGTCGTCGATCTGTACATTCGTACTCCAGCTACTCCCCCCGTCCGAACTCCGCGCCGACCAGATGTGATGCGAGTTCCCGGGGGACTTCTTCCAGACGATCACCACATCCTGCCCGTCGTGCGCAATCGCGGGGCCGGTGGAGGGACAGGCGGGGAAGAACCAGTTGCCCGTGTCGAGCTTCGTCGAGGACACAAACGACGCTCCCCCGTCTGTCGAGCGGGCCACATACATGTTCCGTCGGTTGGAATCGTTGTTCCGGTAGGCGATCAGCACGGTCTGCCCGTCGTCCAGCACGACCTGATCCGGGTTGCAGCACTCGCAGGGAATCGCCGGGGACAGCACCGCCGGGGAAAGGGGCGGGCCGAACGCCCCCGTCGAATCCTGTGCGGTCCACTCGATGTCCGGAGTGCCGGTTCCCTCTTCGTACACGATCCATGCTTCCGCCACCCGTCCGTCCGGGAAGGGCGCGGCGACCGCGTAGGCGCGTTCGCCCGTGATATCCGGGTCGGCACGAAGCGCCGCCTCCCACGAACTTCCGCCATCCGTGGACCTTGCGAACCAGACCGGGCGGTTGTAGAAGTCCGTTCCCTCCCACCCGGCGACCACCGTGTTGCCGGACGCGTGCAGCGTCACACCGTCGCCGGCTCCGATGCGAACGCCGTCGAAACCCTGCGAGAGCAACACGGCGGTCGTGTACGACCCGCCTTCGGGAGCCGTCGCGCACAGCAGTGCCTCCGCGCCGGTGGACGCACCTCCGGCCCAAGCGACGAGGAACCCTCCGCCCGGCGCGGGAAGGAGTCGCGGTCGCTGGTTCCAGGAGTGTACGAGCGAAGATCCCAGCGGGCCTGGCGGATCGAACTCGAGCGCAGGGACCGCGGGAGCGGCAAGGACAGCGACGCAGAACGCGGGTATGCAAAGAGCACGCAGGAGCAGAGACCGCGGCATCGAAGCCTCCCGGGGGTGGGATGGAGGAGGACGAATCTGTCCGACCATGGTAGCACAACGGGGGTGCCCGGACTCCAACGGAGGGCGGAGCGGCTCCACTTGCCGAGAAGAAGCGGACGCACGAAGCCTGATGACGCCTCGCCGAGCGCGTCGAGAGGGGCTAGCCCATTCCCAGAATGCGGGCGGCGTGCGCTGCGATGTCCACCAGTCCACCCCACCAGAGACCCAGGACGAGCACCGGCACGGCGAACACGGCAAGCAGCGGCACGGGACCGAGACGCTTCCCGTCCGGCGACGGGGCGCGCTCCTCGGCGGTGCCTTCCAGGTAGAGCGCACGCAACACGCGCACATAGTAGAAGAGGCTCACCACGGAGGTGAGGAGTCCGAGCGCAGCCAGATTCCACATCCCGTGCTGGATCACCGCTCCGAACACGAAGACCTTTCCGATGAACCCCGCCGTCGGCGGGAGCCCCGTCAGGCTGAACAGACAGATCGCGAGGAGCGCACCCACCATCGGTTCCCGCCAGCCCAGCCCGCGGAACGAGTCGATGGAGGAGTCCCGGCCGGAGCGTTCCACCATGTCGATCACCAGGAAGAAGCCGAGATTCGCCAGACCGTACACCACCAGATAGAGGAGCATCGCCTGAAGGCCGAACTGGTCGAATGCGGCGAGCCCCAGCAACAGGTACCCTGCGTGCGCAATCCCGGAGTAGGCGAGCATACGCTTCGTGTCCTTCTGGACGAGCGCGGCCGCGTTGCCGACAATCATCGCCAGCGCGGACAGCACCGCGAAGAGCGTCGGCCAGGGGAAGGAACCGCCGCCTCCACCCAGCCCGAACGCCAGCCGAACCATGAGCGCGATTCCGGCCGCCTTCGGCCCGATCGAGAAGAACGCCACCGCGGGAGTCGGAGAGCCTTCGTAGACATCCGGTGCCCAGAGGTGGAACGGCACCATGCTGATCTTGTATCCGGCGCCGGCAAGCGAGAGCAGGACGGCGATCCACAACCCCGGGCTCTCCGGACGGCCCGCGAGCGCCGTGCCGATCGTTCCGAGGTCCAGCGATCCCGTCATCCCGTAGAGCAGCGAGAACCCGAAGACCATGGCTCCCGTGGCAAACCCGCCGTAGATCACATACTTGACCGACGCCTCCGCGCCCCGGCGATCGTCCGCGCAAAGCCCCGCCATCACATACGAGGGGATCGAGATGATCTCCAGCGCCAGAAGAACCATGACCAGGTGGGTGGCTCCCGCCAGCAGGAAACCGCCGAGCGTGGTCGCGATCAGGAGCGGAAAGAACTCGGCGCCGCGACCAAAGAGCGCACCGCCCGGACGCACATGCGGCAGAGCAAAGGCGGCCGCGGCCACGGCGGTGAGTGACAGGAACACACGGAAGAAGTCCACGAACGGAGAGAGGGCCGCCATCCCGGAGAAGACACGAACCGGTGCGGGATCCGCGGACCCGGTGATGGTGAGCCCGGCCGCGGCGAGCGCGCCCACAATCGTGATCCACGCGGCAAGGACCGCCCCGCGTTCCCGTCGCACGGCATCCACCAGTACGGCAGCCAGAAGTGCCACGCAGAGCGTGAACTCGGGAAGATAGCGAGGCAGGCTCTCCATGTTGGTCACTTTCGCGCCCTCCTATCCCTGACCGATCACGCGGAGAATCTCCTGGAGAGTCGTGCGCATGAGACCCAGCAAAGGCGCCGGGTACACACCAAAGACAATCACCAGAATCATCAGCGGGAACAGAGTGAACGCCTCCCGGCCCGAGAGATCCGGAAACACGGCGTATTCATCCCGGCCCTTGCCGAGATAGACGCGCTGGACCGTCCACAGGACATACGCCGCCGTAATCACGATCCCCGAGACAGCAAACATGGTCAGCACCCGGAAGACCTGGAAGGAACCGAGCAGCGAGAGTGCCTCGCCGATAAACCCGGTCATGCCCGGAAGCCCGAGAGCGGCCATGAAAGCAACGACGGCGACGCCACCGTATACCGGCATCTGGACGAGCAGCCCGCCGAAGCCGTCAATGTTCCGATGGTGTGCACGATCATAAATCACGCCGACCAGAAGGAAGAGCATGGCGGTGATCATGCCGTGACTCACCATCTGGAAGACGGCGCCGTTCATGCCGTGCGGAGTCAGAGACGCCATGCCGAGCATCACAAACCCCATGTGGCTGATGGACGAATACGCCACGAGTTTCTTCAGGTCTTTCTGCGCCATCGCGCAGAGCGCCCCGTACACAATGTTCACCACCCCGATGAGCGCAAGCGCGGGAGCGAACCAGACGGTGGCCGCGGGGAGCATCGGGAAGGAGATCCGCAAGAGCCCGTAGGTTCCCAGCTTCAGCAGAATGCCCGCAAGAATGACCGAGATCGGGGTCGGCGCTTCCACATGAGCATCGGGAAGCCATGTGTGGAACGGGAAGGCGGGAATCTTGATGGCAAACCCGATGTAGAATGCCAGGAAGATCCACTTCTGGAACTCCACGCTCCAGCGCCCCGACTCCGCCATCAGCGTCAGCATATTGAATGTGTGCGGCTCCGAGGAGAAGTAGACCGCGATCATCCCGATCAGCATCAGCACGGAGCCAAGCAGCGTATAGAGGAAGAACTTGATGGCCGCATACTCGCGTCGCGGACCGCCCCACACGCCGATCAGGAAGTACATCGGAAGGAGCATGACTTCCCAGAATACATAGAACAGGAAGAAGTCCAGCGAGACGAAGACTCCCAGCATTCCCGTTTCCAGGAGGAGGAAGAGCGCGAAGTAGCCCTTCACGCCGCGATCAATCCCCCAGGACGCGAAAATGCAGACAAACGAGATGAGCGCCGTCAAGACGACGAACGGGAACGACAGCCCGTCCACACCAATGAAGTACTCCACATGGAACTGGTGGATCCACGGAAGATGCTCCACGAACTGGAAGCTCGTCTCCGTGACCGCTCCGGCCAGACCCGGGTCAAACCGGGGCAGGAGCCAGAGGCAGATCGCCAGGGGAACGGCGGTTGCCACCACAGCGATCCACCGGACGAGGTCGTCTCTTTCCCGAGGCGCCAAGAGGACGGCCAGCGCCCCCAGCAGCGGGAAGAATGTGATGATTGACAGCACCGGCATGAGTCCCTTCCCTATCTGGCGCCCGCAAGGACGCTCGTCAACACGATCAGCAGGAGCAGGCCGACGGACACGGCCAGGTAGTTCTGAATCCGTCCGGTCTGCGGACGACGCATAGAGTCTCCAAGACGCTCGACGACAGAGGCGACTCCGTTCACAAGACCATCCACCCCGTACCGGTCCACTCCTCCACTCACTGAAGCGAAGAAGCGCAGCACCGGCGCCGTGGCGTTCACAATGCCGTCGATCACAGCGCCATCGAAACGCGCCAGGCCTTCGCGCAAGACGCGGACGAGCGCAATGACCGTGGCGGCATAGAGTTCATCAAAGCGGAACTTGTCCCGCACCAGTCGGTAGACGGGCCCGAGTCGAGCCGCCAGCACCTCCGCGCGAATGAGGCGTCGCCCGTAGGTCAGCCAGGCCAGGACGATCCCGCCCGCAGCCATCAGAAGACTGAGCATCATCGCAATGGAATGCGCGGAACCGTGATGCTCACCGGAAGAGTGCGCGACCTCGCCATGTCCTCCGCCGTGCGCGGCATCGTGCGCGTTTGCGACAGCCACCGACTCCGGCGCATGGATGAGCTCGTGGAACCATCCTTCGCCACCGAAGGGGTTTCCGCTGGGGAATGTGAAGAACGCGTAGAAGCAGAAGACGCACAGCACGACCAACGGACCGGTCATGACGGCGGGACTTTCATGCGCGTGGGCATGCCGCTGTGCGTCTGCGGGCTTTCCCCAGAAGGTCATGAACAGGAGACGGAACATATAGAACGCCGTGAGCCCTGCCGCCGCGAATCCCATGATCGGCAGGAGCAGATGCGCCGGGTGCTCTCCGGCAAAAGCGAGGGTCCCCGCAAGGATGGCATCCTTCGACACAAACCCCGAAGTCAACGGAATCCCCGCCAGCGCGAGCGTCCCGACGAGGAAGGTCCCGTAAGTCACCGGCATCTTTCTTGAAAGGCCGCCCATCTCCCGCATGTCCTGGGTGTGGACTGCATGGATCACGCTGCCCGACCCCAGGAAGAGCAGGGCCTTGAACACGGCGTGCGTCACCAGGTGCAGGAAACCGGCTGTGTACGCGCCCACGCCGAGCGCCATCACCATGTAGCCGAGCTGGCTCATGGTGGAGTAAGCCAGCACGCGCTTGATATCGAACTGCGTCACGGCGATCAGCGCGGCCATGATGGCGGTGATGCCCCCGATGTACGCCACCACGAGCAACGCATCCGGCGTGAGAACCGGGTACATCCTCGCAACGAAGTACACGCCCGCCGCAACCATCGTAGCCGCGTGGATCAGCGCGGACACCGGAGTCGGGCCTTCCATGGCATCCGGAAGCCACACATGAAGCGGGAACTGCGCGGACTTGCCGACCGCTCCCATGAAGAGACACAACCCGGCGGCCGTCAGCGTCCCTCCGGACAGATCTCCGTGCGCCACGGCGGTGAACACGGAAGGCAGGTGCAGCGTCCCGGTCGCGTTCAAGACAATGGCGATTCCCACGAACATGAATGCGTCGCCGACCCGGTTGGTGATGAACGCTTTCTTCGCAGCGGCATTGGCAGAGGGCTTCCCGATGTAGAATCCGATCAGGAAGTAGGACGACACGCCCACGAGTTCCCAGAAGATGTAGAGCCCGAGCAGGCTGTCGGCCATGATGATGCCCATCATCGAGAAGATGAAAAGGCTCAGGTATCCGAAGAACCGGTTGTACCGTTCCTCTCCTTTCATATAGCCCATGCTGTAGACATGAATCAGGAAGGAGACGAACAAGACCGCCGTCAGCATCACGGCCATCAGGTTGTCCGAGAGAATCCCCAGCGACAGCTTCGCCGTCCCGAGGTCCATCCAGACGAAGCGAGGATTGTCCAGAGGCCGCGCCCCCCCGGCGGCCACCGCCGACAGGAAGTTCGGGATGGAGAGGAGGAACGCCGCGAACACCGCACCCGTCGAGACCCAGTCCCCCTGCCGGGGCAGACGCCGCCCCACGGTGAACTGCACGACAAAGGCAAACAGCGGGATCCCCAGGATCAGTCCACCGGTGGTCAGCATTCCTCAGTCCGCCTCCCGGCGGGAGCGATGGTCATCTCCCCTACCCCCGGAGTTCCGAGACTTCGTCCAGACGCGCCGTCCGGAGAGCCCGAAACATGTTGAGCACGATTCCCAGCGCCACCGCGGCCTCCGCCACGGCCACCACGACGACAAAGAGCGCGACCAGATCCCCTTCCGAACCCGCCGGGCGGAAACGCGCAAACGCGACGAAGTTCAGCGCCGCCGCGTTCAGCATGAGTTCGATTCCCATGAGGAGCGCGATGGCGTTGCGCCGGATCATGATGGTCGTGAGACCCAGTGCGAAGAGCATCGACGAGATCCCCAGGAAGTGGCCGAGTCCGATCATGGTCTCTTCCTCCGCACCATCACGGTGGCACCGATGAGTGCGGCCAGCAGCAGAACGGAGGCCACCTCGAACGGGAGGAGCCAGTCGGTCATGAACGCGTTCCCCAGATCCTCCGGCGACGGCCCGCCGCTCAAGTCCGGGATTCCCGGTGACCAGCGGATTCCGGCGATCCCCACCCAGATCGTCGCGAAAGCGGCCATCGCGACGAAGATCCCCGCCAGCCTCTGCCCGGGCGAAATGTCCAGCGCTTCCTCTCCGCCGAGTTGCCGGGTCAGGACAATCGCGAAGAGCATGAGAATCAGCACGCCGCCCACATAGAGCATGACCTGCGCACCCGCCAGAAACGGAGACCCCAGGTACCCGTACAGGACCGCCACTCCCAGAAGCGTCCCCAACAGCCCCAGCGCCGCGTAGATGAGGCTCCGCGCAAACGCCACCGTCATGGCGGACAGGATGGTCCACGCAGCCGTCCCCCAGAAGAGAAGCACTTCGCCGCTCATTCGCCCCCTCCTTCAGGATCCGCGCTCTTCCCGGCTGGCGGGTCTCCGGCGGCTTTCGCCTCGGCCGCCTTCGCCTCGGCCACCTTTCGCGCCCGCTCCTCCGCCTTGCGCTTCTTCTCCTCCGCCTTGCGCCGTGCCTCTTCCTCGGCCTGCCCGGTGACCTCTTTCACCTCCGCGGGACTCATGCGCGAGAAAGTGAACACATGGTCCACGATGTCCGATGTCGAGTACTCGAAGTCCGGAGTCATCGTGATGCACCCGGTGGGGCAGGGATCCACGCACAGTCCGCAGTAGCAGCACTTCGCCATGTCGATCCGGTAGTCCGTCATCCAGTAGTTCTTCTTGTTGCCGCTGGATGTCTTTCCGAGGTCCACCGACGCCGGGGACTTGATCGTCTCCATTGTGATGCACTCGACCGGGCACGCCCGCTCGCACAACCGGCAGCCGATGCAGTCTTCGATCATCACATGCAGCCGATGGCGCGCTCGGGCCGGAAGTTCGGGCACCTCACGCGGGTACTGCATGGTCACCGACCGCGTGAAGAGGTGCCCTCCCGTCACAAGAAGCGCCTGCACGGCCGTCCCCATGGCCCGGGCGATATTGCGGAAGTACACCGCCACGGGTGACCTTCGCCGGAGAGTCGCGGTATCCGTCATGAGCGCCTCACGGGAGAAGGGCCATCGCGCCCGCGCCCAGCACGCAGACGAAGGCGATGGGAGTGAGATACTTCCACGAGATTGTCATGAGCTGATCCACGCGAACTCTCGGCAGCGACCAGCGCACCAGAATGACGAAGTTCGTGAGCAGGAACACCTTCAGCACCATCCAGAAGACGCCGGGGAGGAAGTCCAGGAACGGGAACGGCGCGTGCCACCCGCCCAGATAAACGACGCTCAGCATGGCCACCGCCATGAAGATGGCCCCGTACTCCGCCAGAAAGAAGATGGCGAACCGCATGCCCGAGTACTCCACATGGTAGCCGGCCACCAGTTCCGACTCCGCTTCCGGCATGTCGAAGGGCGCGCGATTCGTCTCCGCAATGGCGGCCAGAAAAAACACAACCATGCCGATGAAGTTGAACGGGAACGCGCGGAAGAGCATCCAGTTCCAGAAGCCGCCCGCCTGCGACTGAACAATGTCCACGGTGGAAAGCGAACCCGCGAAGATCACCGCCGCCAGGAGAACCAGCCCGGCCGGGATTTCATACGACACAATCTGCGCAACGGCGCGCAGCGCCCCGAAGAGCGCCCACTTGTTGTTGCTCCCCCACCCGGCCAGCAGAATGCCGATCACGCCGAGCGAGGAAATCGCCGCGAAGTAGAAGATGCCGATGTTGAGGTCCGCGGGAATGGCATCGGCCGCCCAGGGAATGACCACGGCCGCCGCGATCACGCCTCCCATCACGATACCGGGCGCCAGAATGTGCAGGAATCGATCCGCGGCCTTCGGAACGATGTCCTCCTTCTGGAGGAGCTTCAGCGCATCCGCGATGGTCTGCAGCACGCCGTGGTAACGCCCGACTTCCATGGGCCCCAGACGATCCTGCGCAAGGGCGCTCACCTTTCGCTCCAGCCACACGGCCACCAGCGCACCCACCGCGATACAGATCGCAAGAACCCCGGCGAAGAGAAGGCCGTCCAGCCAGATGATCCCGGTGAGGTTCATCGGTCCACCTCGCCCAGAACAATGTCGACGCTCCCGATGATGGCCACCAGATCCCCCAGCATCACGCCGGGCACGAGCTCCGGCAGCGCGGAGAGATTGCAGAAGCAGCCGGACCGGCAGCGCACGCGCTCCGGGCGGTCTTTTCCGCCGGAGGCCAGATAGAAGCCGAGTTCCCCGCGCGGCGCCTCGGAGCGGGCGTAGCACTCACCCGCCGGGACCTTCAGCTTCTTCGGAACCGACTCCCGAACATCCCCCTCGGGAATCCCGCGATCGAGAATCTGGCGGATGATCCGGCACGACTGGCGCATCTCCTCCAGCCGCACCCAGTAGCGGTCCCAGCAGTCGCCGAGCGTTCCCTTCGCGCCCTGTCCCACGACGATGTCGAAATCCAGCTCCGGATAGATGTCGTACGGTTCATCCCGACGGAGATCCCATTCGACGCCGGACCCGCGAAGGACCGGCCCCGTGCAGGCGTACTCCAGCGCAACCTCCGCGGGAAGCACACCCACATCCGCCGTCCGCTCGATGAAGATGTGACTGTCCGTGAGCAGAACATCGACCTCGCGGAGCCTCGGCTCGAAGTAGTCCACGAAGTCCCGGATTCGGTCCTCCATCCCTTCCTGGAGGTCGTGGGAAAGCCCACCCACCCACATGAAGTTGTAGAGGAGCCGGGCGCCGCAGACGGTCTCGAAGATGTCGAGGATCATCTCCCGGTCCCGGAACAGCCACCAGAACGGGGTCATGGCTCCGAGGTCCAGTCCGTAGGTGCCGATCGCGACAATGTGGCTGGCAATCCGCTGAAGCTCCGCGAAGAGAACCCGCAGGGTCTGGACGCGGCGATTTGGTTCAATGCCCGCGAGCTTTTCCACCGCCAGCGCGTATCCGTGGTCCATGTTCATGGACGCCAGATAATCCAGCCGGTCGCAGTACGGAACCACCTGCTGCCAGCCTTCGTTCTCCGCGTGTTTCTCGAAGTTCCGGTGGAGATACCCAAGGTGCGGCACCGCATCCACCACGATCTCCCCGTCCGTGACAATCTCCAGACGGAGAACGCCATGCGTGGAGGGGTGCTGCGGGCCCATGTTGACGGTGAACTCCTCTGTCACCAGATCCCGGCCCGTATCCGGGGCGGGTGCGATGAGGTAGGAGCGGCGCTTCGGGGGAGCCGTCATGTCAGTCTCCCTCCGGCGGGTCGGCGTCGGGGGCAAGAATGCCGCCGGGCATTCGGTAGACATCCCGAATGCCGTGGTACTCGACGGGATAGTCGTAGTCCTTCCGCAAGGGATGGCCTTCCCAGTCGTCGGGAAGGAAAATCCTGCGCGGATCCGGATGCTCCGTGAAGTGGATGCCGACCAGATCGAAGGTCTCGCGCTCGTGCCAGTCGGCGGCACGCCAGACTCCCGCGGCGCTCGGCACTTCCGCCCCTTCCGCGCGCCCGGTGGGGATACGCACATGAAGCCACTCGCGGCGCACACGGCTGTAGAGCGAGTACACCGCCTCCAGACGGTCCGCCTCGGCTCCGCGATCGATGCCCGTCACCAGGTGGCAGGTCTCGAAGGCCAGGGCCGCGTCCTCTTTCAGCCACCGCGCCACCACAGGCCAGAGCGCCGCGTCCACTTCCACCGTGGGATCCGCGCGCTCCTCCTCCACCCGGCAGCCCTCCGGGTACTTCGCCGCCAGAATGGACGCCGCCGTCTCCCGGCCCGTCCACGCGGGAGGCTCCGGCGCGGGCTTCTTCTTCGGCGGCGGCTTCGGCGCGGGCGTGGCGTCGGTCATCGGGCTTCCATCCCTTCCGCTTGCTCCGGTGCCGACTCTCCGGCGGCCAGCGCCTCCTCCCGTTCCCGGCGCGTGAACTCGCCCATCTCTCCGGGCTCCACATCCGCGGCCGTCATCGACTCCACCTTGTAGCCCAGGAGTCGCTCGCGGCGGACCTTCTCCTTCAGGACCAGAAAGCCCTCGATGAGCGCTTCCGGACGGGGAGGGCAGCCGGGAACATAGACATCCACCGGGATGATCTTGTCCACGCCCTTCACGACATGATAGCCGTGCTTCCAGTAAGGGCCGCCGCAGTTGGCGCAAGATCCCATGGAAATGACATACCGCGGTTCCGCCATCTGCTCGTAGAGACGCTTGATCCGAAGCCCCATCTTGTAGGTCACCGTGCCGGCCACGATCATGACATCGCACTGGCGGGGGCTGCCGCGCATCACCTCATACCCGAATCGCGACAGATCGAACCGCGAAGCCAGCGCGGCCATCATCTCGATGGCACAGCACGCCAGCCCGAACTGCATGGGCCAGAGCGAGTGCGCCCGACCCCAGCTGAGCAGCGTATCCAGCTTCTGAACGAGAGCATTCTCCGCAAACCCGCGAACCAGAGGCGGAACGCCTTCGTGGACTCCCGTCGTGTAGGGCTTCCGGGTGACGATCCACCGCGCACTGTCGGTCGGCGGATTCGGGGCGACTTCGCGCACATCCTGAAGCGGGATGATGCCCTCGACCCGGCGGGGTGCGTCCGGACCGCTCATGATGCGTCCTCCGCGGACACCGCCGCGGGGGCTGCCCGGCGCGCCGGGCGGGCACCCCATCTTCGGACCTGATCGGGAAGCCTGGCATCGTCGCGCGTGAAGGGAGGGCTGGGCTTCACCCAGTCCAGATCTCCCTTCGCCCAGACATAGACGAGCCCGGTGAGCAGTATTCCGACAAAGAGGAGCATCTCCACAAACGCGAAGAGTCCCAGCTTCCGGTAAGCCACCGCCCACGGGAACATGAAGAGAATCTCCGCCTCGAAGATGATGAACACAAGCGCAACCGTGTAGAAACGCGTGTTGTACCGAACCCAGGCGCGTCCGATGGGGTCCTCGCCGCATTCGTAGGTGGTGAGTTTCTCAGGCGTGGGGTGATGCGGATGGACGAGCCTGGACACGAGAATGCTGACCCACGCGAAGGCCATGCCCACCGCGAGGAACACGAGAACGACGGCGTAGGACTCTCTCAATCGGGTCTCCGGACTGGCCGGGGAGGCTCGGGGAAGCGCCTTCGACCCGCTTCCGCGCCCCTCCCCCGCACTCAGGCTGAAGGTAGAATATCCGGGCAGCGCAAACCGTCAACCGTGGAGTCGGGAGGAATGTGAGTCAGGGGCACTCATCCGGAGGAGGCAGCACGAAGTCGAACCCGGCTTCCCGAAGTTCGTCCACGCACTGTTCCAGGAGAACCGCATCTTCCAGCGACACATTCTCGTCGTGAACGGCGTCCCGGACCATCTGGAGGATCGATTCCTCATGCTCCCCTCCGGTGACCGTGGGGCAGTCCGCCCAGCCGATGAAGCGCGCGTAGGGGTTCCCGGTGCGACTCCGATAGTGGACCTCGTAAGGGAACCGGCGGCAGATGGTGGGGCGGGTGCCGTAGCCGGTGCATCGGCGGGTGGCCCCGTCGTAGAAGATGCACAGGCCGTCCTTCTTCGCCAGTCGGGGCATGGTGTCGATCTCCGGCTTGAGCTTCCCCTTGCGCGTCCGCTTGAAGGTGAAGGTGCCGTGAACCACATCCGAAAGTCCGCTGTCCATGAGCTGGGCGATGTCCCGAAGCGAGAGCAGAATGCCGGAGTCTGGAACATCGTGAACGCAGCAGGTATCGGTGCAGTTGGCACAGTCGGGCATGACGAAGGGGCCCTTGGGTCGCTCCAGGGGCACCCGGGCAGGGTCCAGCACATCCTCCCCTTCCATGGACTCTCTGGAGAGAGCGTCCAGACGGGAGGTCATCTCTCCCTGACTTCTCGCATCCAGTTCGGTCATGTTCCTCTTCCTGTTCCCCTTCCCCGCGCACCGGACAATGGCGAACCGGTCCGCGCAGCAATATAGGGCAAACCGGGCGGCGTGCGCGAGTCGGAATCGCAAGTGCCGGGGCCAGCGCGATCTGTTACGGTGACGCCACACGCTCGGGAGGCAGAGATGGCAGAAGCTGAGGAACCTCTTCGCGAGACCACGGAAGTCTCCGCCGGCGGGGTGATCTACCGTGCCGACGAAGATGCCCCGATGGTGGCGCTCACGCGTTCCCGTCGCGGGCCGGTCTGGGTCCTTCCCAAGGGACGGATCGAAGAGGGAGAGACCACCGAAGAAGCCGCGCTGCGTGAAGTCCGGGAGGAAACCGGCCTTCTGGGGCGCATCGTTCGTCCGCTTTCAGTCATCCGCTACACCTACAAATCCCGCGACGACGACGACCGACGCGGGATGACGATCCACAAGACGGTCCACTTCTTCCTGCTTGAGTTTGTGGAGGGCAGGACGGAAGACCACGATCATGAAGTGCTGGAAGTGAAGTGGTTTCCGCTGGGCCTCGGGGGGAGGATTCTCTTCCACGCAGGGGAGCGCGATGTGCTCGCGGCAGCCCGCAAGATCCTGGACCCGACCCCCTGAAGCGTCGCGCGGAGCTCCCCGGGCGGATTGCGGCGGTGGTGGCGTTCGCGGGCGGGGCGGTGCGCGGGTGGAACCTCCCCGCGATTGGTGACAGCCCCTTCCACCTGCTCCGCGTGGGGCGCGATCTGCTCCGTGGATCGCTCCACGGGTATGCCACGCCCCCCGGGGGCGAAGGCGCACCTCCCGCGGCGGCGCTCCTCGTCGGGATGGCGGATCAGGTCGCCCCGACGGCGGAGGCGGCTCTCCGCCTGCCCGGCGCCCTCGCTCTCGGTGGCGCGGCCGCTCTCGCGTGGACCGTCCTCCGGAAGCGGGTCGGCATTCCACCGGCGATCTTCGGCACTGCGATGCTCCTCCTGCCCCCCGCGATTGCGTCGTCATTCTCCGCGCATCCCGGAAGCGCCGCGGCGGGGGTTCTTGTGCTGGCCGCGCTCGCGCGGGCCGCTCGGCGCGGGCCGGATCGGACGGGAGCGCTCCTCGCGTCGGCCGCGGTTCTCTCGGCACCGGCCGCCCTGCCGGTCGCCGTGGCGTCTTGTGCGCTGCCCGGTCCATGCCGTCGGCGCGCGCTGTGGATCCCGGCGGGCGTCATGGCGGGAATCGCCGCACTCTCGCTGCTACTGCCCGCCGGGTCGCGACTGGAGATCGCGCGGGCGATGCTCGGCGGCTGGAGCGCCCCCGGCCCCGGATTCCCGACGACGGTCGCGACGCTGGGCGGGGTCTGGGTGTGGGGATCGCTCCTGGTCGCCCCCTTCCTCGTCGTGACCGCAGTCGCGCGGCGCGCGATTCCCGCCGCATTCGTAATCCCCCCCGCTGTCGGCGCGGGCGTGGCGCTCCTCTTCTCCGGGCCGGAGGCCTTCGCGCAGGCGTCGCCGGTGCTGCTGCCTGCCTTCACCGTACTCGCCGCGCTGGCCCTTCATGCGGTGGCGCGGGCGCAGGCCCCCGCTCCCGACGATTCGTCGGACGCCACGCACATTCCACGCGCGCAAGTCTTCGCCCTGCTTCTGCCGTTCGTACTCATGGTGTTGACGACGCCCGCGGACCGCGCGCGCCGAAGTGCTGCCCGGGCCGAGGGGACCCGGCTGGCGCAGATCGGCGCACGGCTCCGATCGGACCCCGGTTCGGGCGACGGCGCACTTCTCGCGGCGCGCACCGGAGCGCTGTCTCTCTTCTCCGGGAGACGCACCTTCCCGCTCACTCCCCACACCGGACGCGTGTTTCCCGTGGGACTTCCGAAGGCTCCGGGAGTCGTGGTCTTTCGCGAGGGGATCCGCCCGTCTCTCCCGGCGGAACACGCACTCTTCGACAACCCGTCCTTTCTCGACCGCTACGCGCCGCTCTCCTTCCACCGGGGGCCGCGACGCACGAAGGGCGATGCGCTGTGGATGCTTCGGCGGACCCCGGCACTTCCCGAAGCCACCGGCGTCCCGGCGGATTACCGCAACGCGCTCCGGCGGGGGTGGCTGGCGGAGGCTCGCGGGGAGCGGAACGCCGCCCGGGAGGCGTTCCGGGAGGCGGCGGACGCGGAACCGCCCGGGCTGGGGATCGCGCATGAGTGGGTCGGCGTTCTGGAGGAACTGCGGCGCGACCATGACGCCGCCGAACGCGCGTTCCAGAGGGCGCGACAGGACCCGGCCACCTGCCGCGCACGCGGACACCTTGCGGACCGTGCCATCAGCCGCGGCCGGTTGGCGCGGGCCGACTCGCTCCTGAGTGAGGCCACCGCGTTCAACCCGCAGGAGGCGAAGACCTGGGGCGTGGGCGCACGGCTTCTCGGCGAGCAGGGGAGGCTGGAAGAAGCGCTGGCCGCGTCGGAGCGGGGCATTCTCCTTCGACCCGTCGAGCCGCGAATGCTCGCAAACCGCGGGACCCTTCTGTGGACCGCCGGCCTCGAAGGCGAAGCGCGCGACTTCTGGGCGCGTGCCGCGCGCGTTGACGAACGAATCCGGCGCGTCCTCGGGCGATTCGAGGACGCGCCGTCGGGAGCCCCCCCGCCTCCGCTCCTGCCGCTGTACACCGATGCGGAGTTCGCGCCGGAGAGGGCGTCGCCGGTAGAGGAGTAGCCTCCGCTACCGGACGCGAACCAGCTTGCCCTCTGCGCGGAAGTCACCCGCCTCGTACCGGCAGAAGTACACGCCGGGAGCCACCACTGATCCGTGCGCGTCCCGCCCGTCCCAGACGGCATGGTGCCGCCCGGCCGAAACGGGGCCGTCGAGCAGTCGCGCGACAAGACGCCCCCCGACATCGAAGACGCTCAAGCGCACCCGCGACGGAGTGGGCAACGCATACCCGATCCGTACCGACCCGTGGAACGGGTTCGGCGTGGAGGGGGAAAGCGAAAAGGCCGTGGCGGCTTCGTGCACAGCGACGCCGGTTGCGTCGCCGTTCACGCGAATCGGGAACTCTCTCGCCGTACCCCAGTTGCCTGCCGCGTCGCGTCCGCGAATCCAAACTGACACATCGCCCACCGGCAGAAGGGACGCATCCACCGTGTCCGAAACCGCCACGACGACGGCTCCAAACGATCCACTCATGGCCGTCCCGCTCCCCGCGGCGGCGGCTGCCGCGCCCACGCTCCACTCCGCGGCGTCCACGGGACTCCCCCCGGTCAGCGAGTCGGACACGACCGCCGTCAGCACGGCATTCCCGGGAGCCGCCACGGGAAACGGCGCCACCGAGGGAGAACCGGCGCGCACCACGGGACCGCGTGTCTCGTTCCCGGGGATTGCGATGGTGAAGACGCCATCCGAGGCGTCGGAGGAGAAGAGGGTCGGGTCGCCGTCGTCCGTGACCACCACCCGGACCCGGTAGAGATCCGAGGTCGGCAGCGCGGAAACATCCCATGAATAGGGGGAGGCTCCCGGAGCGTCGGTCAGAAGGCTCCACGACTGCCCGCCGTCGTCAGACATCTGAATGCTGACCGTATCGATCGCCCGGCCGGTCGCCGCGTCCGCCGTCGCGGTCCAGGAGATGTCCACAGGCCCCGATGACACCGCCTCCCCGCCGTTGGGTCCAACGACCGCCACATCGGGATGGTCTCCGCCCACGAGCCACTGCAGCGTGCGGTCGAGAATCTCCGCGCGGTCGGCGTCGTCCGCGACGCCCGCGTTGATTCGGGACCACTCGAAGTACATCCCCGCGTACTTCGTCGGTGTTCCGCCCCAGACGCCGTCGCCGGGTGTGCCGTTCGGAGACGCGCTTTCCCAGCGAATGCCGATGTCGCCCGGGAAGAGATCATCGTTGGACCAACTGGCGGCCCCGCTCCCCGACCCGTCCACGATGCTCACTTCGTCGCCCGCTCCCCCGTCCCGATAGGGTGTGTAGGAGATGCCGGCTGCGTAAGGATCGCTGATGGGATCCCCCGCGACCCCGATGTTGGCGGTCCAGGTGGTCGGGTCGGAGTTCCATGCCGTGTGCAGGTAGTCATTCAGCCACGCCGCCTTCACCGGACTCCAGAACCCCGAACCCATGTTCGCAAAGGCCCACGAAACATCGTGCGACACAACCGCCAGGCGGCCGCCGCCATCGTGGTACACCGACAGCGAGTCCCGCGCCGGGCGGAGGAACTGAGGATACTGCTCCCAGCCGACCTGCCACCAGACGGCGCGGTAGGAGCGAAGTCCCGTCGACGAATCTCCGACCTCCGGCTCCGTGGCCTGCGCCTTTCGCCAGGTGTTGAAGGTCCAGCCCGTCCGGGCAAAGGCGTCTTCGTACGCCTGGTCCTCAATGAAGGTGTCATCGGCGATCACCAGCAGCACATCCGCCTGCGTTCCCGTCGTGACGCGGTAGTGCCCGCCGTCGAAGTCGTCACGGACGGTGTTTCCCGCGTGGTCGGTCGAGACCACATCGAAGTAGTAGGTCGTCAGGGGACTGAGGCCGCTCAACTCATGCGCATGGGAGATGACCTGCAGCGTGTCGAGCGTGCTCCAGTTCCCCAGCGCGGGTGTCGTGCCGTACTCCACGCGGGAGTCTGCCGGAGCGTCCGTCGTCCACGAGATCGTCGCGGAGATGTCCCGGCCCACGGCCGCCACATCGCCGATGCCCGGGTCGTCGGCATCGATCATGGCCGCCGCGGTCACGACCCCGGACGGGTTCGCATCGAGATAGGTGACCGTCACTGCGTCCCCGTGCGAGACGCTGAGGAGTCCGTCACCCGGAGCCGCCACGCCGAGCGACAGCGCCACCGAACCCGTGTGCACGCCGCTCCCGCCGGTGAGTGCCACCGTCTCCCCGGCCGGTTCCGTCGTGGATGCCACCGTTACCGAGACGCTTCCCGCATCCGTGTCTTCCACGCGAATCCCGACCGCCTGCGACGGCGCGTACGAGGACGCGTCCAGCGTCAGGACACCCGCGCTTCCGCCGATGCCGCCGCTCACCACCAGAGCGTAGGGCTGCGCCCCGAAGGGCACATTCGCGCCGAGGACGCGGATCGTGTACTCCCCGGCCGTCGGAGTGGCACGCCGCACATTCTCTTCCACATTCAGCGAATCAGCGGACCCGCCGGTGGAGGACTGTCCGCCGGACCACACATTCCCGAGCCATGTGCTCGCCGCGTGGGAGACTTCCAGATCGATGTCGTTCACAAGCTGGACCGCCGCCGCGGGATCACCCGGGTAATCCGTCCAGACAAGGGTGACCTTCAGATCTTCGGAGGGGTCCGTCACGCGAACGGTGTACTCATGCGCTTCGCCCGTCGCCACACCGTCGGTGGCGTCCACGACCAGCGTCCGACGCCCGTCCCCCGGGAAGTACATCACCTGGTCGAGCAGGATGCGCCCCCACCCGATGTTCATGTCCGGGATGGAGTACGAGGAGAAGTTGTCCACGCCGGAGTTCACGAGCATCGCTTTCAGCAGCGACGCGGTCGGCGTGATCGCGTTGGCGGCCACCGCGCCACCGGTGGGATACCACCCTTCCATGAAGTACTGCCGGAGGAGCGCGGCGGAAGCCGCGAGGTTCGGACAACTCATGGAGGTCCCGGACATGTACTGGTATCCGGCATCGTTCGACCCGGATGCGGAGCGGACGCTCTGCCCGGGTGAGCAGACCGTCGGCTTCGTGCGGCCGTCCACGGTCGGGCCGCGACTGGTCGATGTGTAGATCTGGCCGGCCCACGAACCGTTCTTGGTCCCTCCCGACGAGAGAATGCTCTTCGCCGACGCCGGAGACCCGACCGAACCCACGCTTCCGCTGTTCCCGTTCGAGACACAGATGAGGAAGTCCTTGTGGCTCCAGGAGAACTGATCCGTCTGCATACAGCTGATCGTATAAGCGCCCGCGCTGGTGCTTCCCCAGCTGTTGGAACTGATGCGCGCCGCTCCGCCCGCGTTCCCGTCGTAGGCGGGCTGGAAGTAGTCGTTCAGATCCCCCGGAAGATAGAGCCCGTTGGTGGAACCGCCCGCGTCCACGAAGTAGATCTTCGCACCCTTGGCAATCCCGTCGTTGCTGCTGCCCCCGTGGGGCGAGTCATCCCCGGCGACTGTGCCGCAGGTGTGCGTGCCGTGGTACGACGCGCCGGAAGTGTCGCCGAAGAGAATGTCGCCGTAAGGCGCGGCCTTCTCGTACGCAATGACCTTCCGGTGCGTGGGGAACTGGCCCCATTCGGTGATCGGCACGGCATCATCGCGAAACATGTTGTGACTGGTTCGGATACCGCTGTCCCCGACCATGACGACCTGCCCGGTCCCGTCAATGCCCTCGTCCCAGACCTTGCGGTCTCCGCTCACAAAGGTCTGGTTCACCCACTGCACATCGGCGTTTTGAAAGCGTGGGCGCTCCGTGGGTTCAATCCAGCGCACGGCCGGATGCGCGGCCAGATCCACGATCCGCGAACGATCCACCCGACAGCGGATGGCGCGGTTGATTCCGTTGGCGGAAACCATCTCCACTTCCCCGCCGAGTTCGGTGATGCGTCCGGACACCGCACCGGTGTCTCCGTCGTCAAAGAGAAGAAGCGTGAAGTCCGCCCGGCCGCCCGGCAGCCGAGTGGACTCCTGTGCGGAGATCCGGTACGCGGGATGGTAGTCTCCCACCCATCGCACGCCGGGAACAGCGGCCAGCGCGGCACGATCCCCCGCGCGAACGCGCACGAGGAACGCATTCCGCGGAATGAACGACTCGATCCGCGCCCCCGCGGAACGGATCGCGCGCACGACGCCTTCCTGAACCGGCGCCTCCACCTGCACGAGAAGGGACACCGTCTCGTTCGGGGAGAGCGGTGCCGAAGACCGAAGCTCCGCCGGAAGCACTGGCTCCCCGACCGAAGTACGGAAGGAGAACCCGCTGGAGAGAAGCAGCCGGTCCGCCTCGCCCTTCGGATCGCTCTGGAAGCGCGAGATCAGGGGGCGAACAGGCTCGGCCGACACTCCGGTACTCGCTTCGGGATCGGGCAGCGCGGGGCGTGCAGCCGAGACCGAAACGAGGAGGAACAGCACAAAGGCAAGGGGACACAGACAGCGCGTCGCGCGCAGGACAACAGCAGACGAATGCATGGGACCTCGTTCCGCGAATGGGCAAACCGCCGGGGGGGTACTTCTCGCCAGTTTACCACCGCCACGCCGGCGGATCAACGAGCCGCGGACATCTCCCGGATCTCCTCCTCGACACACGCGAAGAGAACCTCTCCGTCAAGCGGACGCGGCGCGCGCGCCAGCTGCCGAACGCAGGCGGAGAAAAGACGCCGCCTCTCGGCTCTGCGGCCTGACTCGCTCAGCTTGTCCGAGCGGGTGTCTCCCTCTCCCGCGACGCCCTCGACCTGTTCCATCTTCTCCAGGGAGGCCGCCGCCCTTTCCAGAAGCTCCCCCGATCGTGCTCCCCGGCCATTCTCCCGGGCCAGGTACGCGCTCAACAGCAGCGCGGAGGTGGATCGGGGGTTCATCTCGTGCGCGACACGGAGGATCCTCCCGGCCGACTCCCGATTCCCCCGCGCGAGCTCCACTTCGCCCCAGCGGACAAGCGACCCGCTCTCCTCACGGTTGATGTCGTGAGCCTGCTCGAAAGCGGCCGCCGCCCTGGCGAGGTCGAAGAGGCCGCCCGCTTCCGGAATGGAGTACACGATCCCCAGCTGGAGCCATGCGCGTGAACTCGACGGATTCACGCGGGTGAGCGCCTCCCAGGCATCCCGGGCCTCCCGGTAACGCGCCAGTTCCAGGAAGCAGTTGCCGCGGTAGTACAGCGCGTCCTCGTGAACGGAGTCGAGCGCGAGCATCTCACCGTACCGCTGTGCCGCCGCGACCCAGTCGGCGCTCCCGAAGAGACGGTCCGCCTGCTTGCGCAGGTCCCAGAACCGACGGATCTCGTCCCGCGTGAGGGTCGTGCGCATGTCCGCGACGACCGCCTTCCCGGAGACATCCGAGACGCGCGGCCCCACCGGTTTCGGACGAACGCCCTCTTCCACGATCCAGCGCCGGTCGGCATCCAGCCGCGTCCACGCTTCCCTCGGTCCGCCGGGCCAGGACACGATCAGGCTGTCCACCAGCGCGGCGTCCCCCAGTCCGATGCGCACCTCCGGATCGTTCTGCGACAGGTACGACGGCCCCGCCCCCGCTTCCCGCAAGAGTGCCTTCCCGCCAGCATAGGCGATCACCCGCGCGCCCAGCCCCGACGCGTGCCCCGAGCGCGCCTTCAGCAGGAGCCCGATCCAGTGCCCGCCGTCGCTGTCGTTGCGCAGAAGCCGTGCGCGCCCCCCGTGCCGCAGGATGATCAGATCCTGGTCGCCATCCCGATCGTAGTCGGCATGAGCGGCGCCTCGTCCCACGCCGGGAGGGTCGGTTCGAATCCCCGCCTGCTCCCCGATCTCAAAGAAACCCTCTTCCGCCCCGGCGTTCCAGTACAGGTGCG
Organism: Gemmatimonadota bacterium; assembly: GCA_030747075.1. Classification (NCBI taxonomy): domain Bacteria; kingdom Pseudomonadati; phylum Gemmatimonadota; species Gemmatimonadota bacterium. Next base: position 5,685 of record JASLLL010000010.1, on the reverse strand, counting down.
GATCCATCGGAAGGAGGCGCGACAGGTCTTTCGGATCCTGGAATGTGCTCCCGTTGGCGACAAACAGGTCCAGGCGCGAGTCGTTGTCGAAGTCCACAAATCCCGTTCCCCATCCAATCAGATCCAGCGCGGACTGCCCCAGCCCCACGCGATCGGCATCGTCCATGAACTCCAGTGGCGCTTCTTCGCCCGGCGCCGACAGATCCGTGATCATGCTGGAGTACAGCGCGTTCTCCTGCGCGATCCAGTGGGTCACGAAGAGGTCCAGATCGAGGTCGCCGTCCCAGTCGCCGATCCCGATGCCCATCGCTCCGCGATAGTCGGCGACCAGCGCTTCATAACTGACATTGTCAAAAGTGCCGTCACCCCGGTTGAGGAACAGGGCGTTGTCGGAGACATCGTTGGCGACATACAGATCCGGTCGGCCGTCCGCATTGAAGTCAGCCCACGCGCAAGTCAGACTCTTCCCGCCCACGCACTCCACGCCGGCTTCCGTCACCCGGTCCACAAATGTCCCGTCGCCCTGGTTTACGAAGAACCGGTTGCCCTGAGCGTCGTGCGAAGACGGGTTGATCGTGAAGGGGAACTCTGCGGCACCGGAAGTCGGGGGCGACATGCCGTAAGGCAGCGCCTCGTAGTCCACATACCCGCAGACATAGAAGTCGAGGTCGCCGTCGAGGTCCGCGTCCGCCCACGACACCCCGGCCCAGAATCCGTCACCCGACAGGCCTGCCTCCCTTGCGACATTGCGGAAGGTCCCCTCCCCCAGATTCTCATGCAGGATGAGTTCGCCCCAGCCGGAGACGAGAAGGTCGAGATCTCCGTCGGAGTCGTAATCCGCCCACGACGCCGCCATGCCCCGATGCGGTTCCGCCACTCCCGCGGCAAGGGTGACATCCTCGAAAGTGCCGTCCCCGCGGTTTCGATAGAGCCGATCGCATGCGGCGCGCGCCTCGGGCGTGTGGAGATCCGCCCCCATCGGCGCGGCGTATCCGACCAGGAAGAGGTCGGGCCAGCCGTCTCCGTCGTAGTCTCCCCAGGCGACCCCGCCCCCCATGTCCTCGGGAAGCTGGCTGGTGCGCAGACCGGGGAAGTGTGTGAAGTCGATCCCGGCCTGTGCGGTGACTTCGGTGAAACGGAGTTCGGCGGACCCATCCCCCGCGGCGCGATCCAGCGAGCGGGTGATCCCGTCGGTTTCTTTCCCCGCGACATACGGGGCATCGGGGGTTTGACGGGTCAGAATGACCGCCGCCCCCACCACGAGGACGGGGGCGGCGCAGAAGATCAGCGTCTTCCGAATCAGCTTCCGGCGAGCGGACATACGGTCTACACGCTCCCGATTCGAACAGTGGCCGCGGCCGTCGCCATCCGCACCACGGGAGCCGTGACCTTATTGTCCTCCCCGTAGACAAAGTCCAGCAGGTACTGATCGACCTTGCGGTAATCGAGATAGGCCGTCACATGGAGCGCCCCCTCCACGCCGGTGGCATCCACGGTGAAGTCCTTCCCGATGGGAGCGTCGGGATCCGCTCCCCCGACCTGCGCCAGTTCCGACGGACACTGGAACTGGTAGCGCGCCTGATCGCTGAATCCGGGGAAGATCGCCCGGCGATACCGCACACCCACCATCTCCCACAGGTTGTGCCGATCGATGAGGTTCCCGTAGCGATCCACCGGTTCCGCCTTGAACATGAACGCTCCCGGCTCGATGAAGTGCTCTTCGTCAAGGTTGCCGCTGGAGTAGACCACCTGGCCCGCGTCGTCCGTCACTTCGATGCGGACCCACGCCTGGATGATGTCGAGCGGGCCGGTCGGGAAGTCGTGTCCGACCTTGTTCGAAGTGATGACCACGCGAAGATCCAGATCTTCACCCGGCGCCACGGCTTCCGGCGCCAGAATCTCCAGGGAAACGGCCGGGCCGGAAGGCCACTTGTGGTCGATCTCCGGAATGGCGCGTTCTCCCCGCATCCATTCCTGCGTGAGGCGTTCGTGCTCCTCCCAGCCTTCGAGATCCAGGAGCTTCGGCACGAAACTGTTGGCCGCGATGAAACGATGGTCGCGGTGTTTCCCGTCGTCGAGCGTCCTGTAGGAATCCAGATCGTCACCGCTTGCGGGATCCGTGGAGACGTTCAGCGGCATGTGGCACTCGCGACACTCCACCACGCCTTCCGGATTGTCCTCGGGGTTCCACTTGCTCTTGCGCCAGTTGTCGTACTGGTTCTGGAGCTGGACCCAGCCGACCTGATTGACCTCTTCGTCGATGAACTGCTTGTGGCACGCCGCGCAGTACTCCGGCGTCTTGAAGAGGCGCTTGGAAAACACTTCCAGATGCTTGGCGGGATAGGCGCGAATCAGAAAGTCCGACAGGAACTTCGCCTTCGGCCCTTCCTCCGTCTCGAACATATAGCGCTCGGGCTGCGCCATCACATAGTTGGCGTTGCCCTTGAGGTCCGTCTCGCGAATGGAGTGGCAGACCAGGCAGGAGACGCCTTCGTCGTATCCAAGAACGCTCGACAGATCCTCGGTGAAGATGTTCTTCGTGCCCGCGAAGAGGCTTGCCGGATCATGGCACCCTCCGCAATAGCGCGTCGACTCGGGACCGTTCTGCTGCGCCATGACCCCCTGGATCGTCTGGAAGACGGGATCCATCGAAGACCAGCGATGCGCGCTGATGGCCCACTCGTCGTAGATCTGTTCGTGACATCCCGAGGTGCCGCAGCCTTCGCTTCCGGTCAGGGACCGGTCATCGTAGGCGCCGCCGGTGAGCGTGGTGGCCAGACTCGGGCGGAAGGGGCTCTTCCCCTCTTCGTAAGCGTATCCTTCGGGAAACTCGTTGTTCCACTCCACCGGCGTGTAGAGCGCGGAAAGGGCAAATGCCACGACGAACATCCCCACCGTCCACGCAAGGACGCCGAAGGTCCAGCGCTTCTCCGCGTCCACCAGTTCCCCGGCACTCCCGGAACGGCCCTTTCGGTCACGGACCATCAGAAGCACCACATGCGGAAGGAGGAAGGCCACGAGCGCCACGGTCGTCACAATGTGGACGGTGTCCCACGCGTACGAGATGCGCGTGAAGAACAGCGCCTGGATCGAGAGCAGGACACCGGACAGCGCGTTCGCGAACATCGCGGCGAAAGCGACATAGCCGGTCAGCATGTAGTGAGACCATGCTCTCTTTCGATAGACCATCCAGTGACGCACCTGGTAGACGAGATACGGAATGACAAACACGAGCCCGCCCACCGTGTGAAGAAGGACAAGAACCTGATTCGGCACGCTGAACGGGAGAAGCCAGATCGACAGCCCGGAGAGGGTCTCAAAGAGCAGGAGCCCCGACACGAAGATCGCGAGTCGAGACTTCCACTCCTCAGCCCTGTTCGGACCGGCGGGACTGGGATTGGATGACTGGTTCATGCGAACCTCCCTGGCAGTTTGAGGCCAACTACGCTGGACCCGGGCATCCTACCCACAAGAGGGCTACCGGGTCCAGAACTCGCCTATTATCGACCAGAAGATGCCAGAGATTGAGGAAGCGGTATGCGCGGCGCCGGAGAAAGGAGATATGGTCAAAGTTTGGTGATATCGTGCGACATGGGTGGCGTGAGCACGCGCGGGCAGCGCGTCACTCGGATGGAATAAGGATCCTACCGAGTCGAAGCGACATGAATGCTGGTGCCTTGCGCAGAGTGTTCAGGACTTCCACCAGTCTTCGCGTCGTCTTCATTCTCTCGGGCCAATTCTCATGCCTGCCCGAGCCTTGCGGTGCCATGGAAGGAAAGACAATGCTCGATGTGCACTCGCTCTTCTCCCACCCGAGGAATGGATCCAGTTCCTTGGAGCGTGAGGGGGTGCCGAGTTGCACGCCGAGCAATTTGAGGATCGGGTCCCCTACGGCTTGGATGAAGTGTTGGGCGGAATCGTCAGTTTCTCGACCCGCAGGCGTCCTGAACCGCAAGGTGATGGAGTCACTCGGAAATGGGGATCGGGGATCGAGGCCGAGACGTCTACGTGGCATTCGATCCAGCCATCCCCCGGCCTTTCTCATGCGAATAGCCCAATACAGCTCCACAACCTCATCTGGCGACCGATTCTGATAAGCACGATAGGTCTGATAGAGAATGCCCTGCCCGTCTGTGCGACGTGTGAAGTCAGGGAGAGTGTCGGGTAGATTGAGTTCGATCCATTTGTACGTGAATAGTTGCGCGAGCATTTCCTTGGCAAAGCGGCCTGCTCTTGGGAAGTCAATCCAAATATCGCCATTGGAGTCAGGCGTGAGATGATGTAAGGCATGGAACCGCTCGTGGAGCGTGGTGATGGTCTTGTGAGCCCCCTTGTAGTACTCGATGCGGTGCGGCGAGGAGAAGTACGTGCCCGCTATTTCAACTGGCTGGTACAGCGGACAAGGGCACGGAGGCTCATAGAAGTGTTCCAGGAACTCTGGATACATGTGCTCTCCGCTGGAGTCCATGAGCCGTCTCGCGGACCACATTTCACATTCCTCAGCGACCTTCCTACGCTGGCCGAATAGTTCCTTGAAAAGTCCCTCATCGTCCGGGTCGTTGCAGGCAATGTATTCGAACCGGTGAGTCAGGTCTGGGCAGAATGGCAGGAACTGACCCTTGGAGAGATCCTGGAAGTGCTCCTCGTCCACAGGCTCCCCGTGCAGAACGGTGCGGGGTCTTGGTTGGTCGTCGATGCCCGCGCAGAATCCGTCAAAGGCCCGTCGGTCACTCATTTGGACTCCATTTGCGGCCGCTCGCCGCTTTCCATTGCTGGGGAAGGTTAACCAACTGCGTATGCTGGCGGAAGGCTCAAGGAGTTCATTTCACGGCCCTTCGAAGGGCTCCCACCCAGGACTCGCCGCCTTTGGCGGGCGAGACGATCGTCCGAGGGGTGGACTTCTCATCGCCTTCGGAGAGAAAGGACCGGACAAAGATCAGGGCCACATCCTTTGGAACCTTGTAACTGCCCAGTTGTCCCTCAGCGAGTTTGGCCAGCTGATCGACGAGGGGGGCTTTCTTGCCGCGCCCTTTGTGCACCTTAGATGAGCAGAACACGATACAGATCGGTTTGACGAAGCCCCCAGAATGAGCGTGGGCTAGGTGGAGTTTCTCGCAGTCAGCGGCCACTTCACGCAGCATGTTGCTGTGCCCAGCATTGAAGAGGTGAATGTACTTCACCTCGATTGCGTAGAGAAGTTCCTGACGATGCTTCCTAGGGTTATCCGTGAACCTCTCCTGTGCCAGACTAATCCTCTTGTTGATGACGTGTCGCAGGCCCTCTTCGAGGGATCCACTGGACGTCCCCGCCTTTGGGAGACGGTCATCCAGGAAGTCGGGGGAAAGGACGGCCAGGTCGAAATGGCCCCGATCACCCTTCCTGCAGTTCAGATCTGTTTCCGTGAGAGGAATGCCGCGGTATCCAGGGGTGATCTGTCCGCCTTGCCCTACCCTGAGAAGGCCACTCTTCGAGTACCGGAAGTTCGTCGGATATTCCTGATGCACAAGGGTTACGGCCAGGTTCCCAGGGCGAGCCGTCATGATCTTCGAATGTCCAGCGCGGATGTCCTGCCGCAGGGAAGTGTGCAGTTCGGCCTCGGTGAAGAACTCGTAAGGCCTAAGGCGAAAACGTCGGATCGTCTTGCGGATTCCTTCATGGACTTGGTTTTCGATATCCGTGATCGCC